>DYRK01000441.1 GCA_020718785.1 Desulfatirhabdium butyrativorans
CGGGGAGCCTCCCCGGCAAGTGCGTTCCCAAGCTGGGGCTTGGGAACGAGAAAAACTCCGGAGTGCAAAAATAGAGCGAAGCGGTTTTTTGCAGGCCATTTTTCCTCGTTCCCAAGCCCCGGCTTGGGAACGAGAAAAGCGCAAATTATGACGGTGGCAAGAATATATAATCTTCAGTCAGCCGCGGTCACGCCCGGTTCTTGCGATCTGTATTCCTCCGAGCGTATGCAGCAAAGTGTTGAATCCCAGCGTTCCTGCGATCACATCATCCACGGAGCCGAATATCGGTGTGGCATCGGGAATCAGGTCTATGGGTGAAAGAATCCAAAGCAGGGCAAACACTGCAAACATAAGGGTTTTCGGCACAACCGCAGCCATGACAAAGCCGTCTGTCTCCTTCGGATCAAAAGCTTCCGTACTAAGCGCCAATGCCTTCCCGCTTTCATGCGGGACATATTCGGCAAGCTGATCCTGAAATACGAGATGATGAGTAATCCGACGGGTGATTTCCCGCGTGCCGGGGTCATCCATTTCTGTTCCCAATGCCCGTGAAATGACTCCGAGACATTCTGCCGGAGTCAGGGGTCTGCGGCATTCGTGAAGCCTCTCTAAAAGACGGAGTCTGAGTTCCAGATCGGCTTTCAGAATACGGTCTCCTTTCAGCCGGGCTGTCACCTTTGCCTGAAATTGTCCCTGCACAGGATCATCAGACTGGAGATACAGCGCGGCCAACATGGCTGCTGTTCCTGCGAAAAACCATATCCATGCCTGTTTGTCAGGAGAACTGCGGAAGCAGAAAAGAATTGTGATAAAAAGAGACAGAATGAGCAAAGCCGCGGCTGTCCGGCGTCTGAACGATAAGGAGAGAACCGTCGCGGCAAAAAGAATCGCTATGCCCGGAGACCTCAATGCGTCGAAAATAACGGCCGGTATCCATGAAATGATTTTCCTGATATGCCATTCTGTCAGGTTCGTAATCATGTCGGCAACTGATGCCTCTGTTTTCACAAAGAGCCGGTTGATAAAAAAGATGCAGGCTGCAAAAAATGCGATATGCAGAATAAAGTCGGCAATATTCCGGGGATCGCCGAGGATTTGCCACTGCCAGCACAGCGAGGTTGATATGACAAAAGCGATCATTGCCGAAAAGACTATCTGAGTCATTATGAACGGCTCCTGATTTCCGGTTTCCGCAAAAAACAGGACAGACAGAAGATAAAGACATAATGCCGCACTGAACTGCCATTCAATGACCGAAGTGATTCCGCCCTTTGATTTCATCTCATTTTCTTCAGAATATCTTCTTTCATTTTTCTGACAAAGGCTTCGTTGTATGCGTACCTGCCGATAACAATCTGCTCATCGGAAAAGGGAATCCAGAAGAAATTCTCAATCTTCTGCCATTTCCGATATTGCAGACAAAGGGCAGACCGTGAGTCATTGTCAAGCTTCAGAAGCCTGTCCGACAGGGATTCGAACTGCTCCCATATAGCCACATTTGCCTGTTCCCCGAGATCAAAGGTATCTTTGTCTCTGCCGAGCGATGATAAAAAGCTGTCGGCTTCGAACAGCAGCATCCCTTTGTCCGCATTCATCTCCCGGGCATAATCGGCGCGGAGTCCTGTCATAATATCAATAAGTTTTTCTGCATCGCGGACCGGCATTCCGTTGCCGGGACTTCCTCTGGTGGCAATCTCATATCTTGCCCGGACCGCGGCATAGACCACAGGATAGGGAATCAGATCATCGGATTGCTGTCTCAGATCAAGAAATCTGCCCCATGCCTGATCGTATTTTCCTGCCGAAACAAGGAGTTTAAGGGAAAGATACCGGAGATTCCGATAAAAATCCGCATCGTTGCTGATAGTATCACTGCTCAGAATATGCTCGGTCAGTTTTTCTGCCTGTCCCCATTTCTTCTCTTTTATCGCCCGGTTTATCTCCTGTACAGTTTCCCTGAATACAGGCGGCACAAGCTCCGATGGGATTGTCTCTGTGTCTGCGGTCAGGTCGGCAACAAGAGGTCTCGCGGGTTTTCCGATAATCGCATCGGTCAGCGACCATCTGTGAATTCCGAGAAGATGAATTCCGAAAGCAATAAACAGGAGCAGACTCCATGATAATAGATGACCGATGAGGTTCTGCCAATTCTGCCATGATGTACGATCCGGATATGATTCATATCCTATTTTTCCGCGAGACATGAGGTACTTCTCCGGATCAACAGTCTCACGCCATCCCGACGGCAGAGCAGCCGAGGCATAGAAGTCTTTGGCATCCTGCAGGTCCGGGACGGTTTTTTTTTCCGGGAGATATTCGGATTCTGCTCCCGGCAGTTCGGAAAGAGAATTATTCTGAGCGGGAGTCATTCTCTTCTCTTATTTTGTCCAGTGTAGCTAATGTAGCGGCAACCGTGCCGTAGGAAGGAGCGGCAAACCATCCGGCAAGCGGAATGACTAAAATGAGCATAAAGCCCATGCCTACGCCGATGACTCTGGCGCGGTTGGCTTTGACAAAGTGAATGCTTTCCCTGACCGAATACCGTTTTCTCTCCAGCGTATAATCCACAAGACCGGAACCGTCATAAAAAAACTGAATCAGCAGCATAAGTCCTGTGGAAACCGGCGGACCCAAGCCCGGTATGAGCATCATCACCCATGCTGTCATCATCAGAATGATCGTCAGAAACAGATTTCTGAGATTGATTATCAGCCCTCTGACAATGTCTCTGACAAGATTTCCGAAACGGAATTCAGGCACAGGTTCATTATAAACAACCGTTTCCGTCAGTTCCGACAGATAACTAAGAATCGGAGATAAAAATATCAGAATTATCTGCTTGTAAGTGATGTATCCGACCATCAGCACAAGAATCCACAGCAGCACCGTTGTAATCGTCACGGTTACATCTCCCTTTATGGAAGCGGGAATCCAATGTCTTGTGATGTAGCCCGAAATCTCCGTGAAATACAATCTGCCCACGAATATGAGCAGGAGAATGTAGCAGAAGCTCATGACTCCCGGTATCACTACATAAGTCCACAGTTTATGTTCGGAAATGACGCGGTGCGCTCTGATATATGAATGCAAGCCTCTGAATAATTCTTTTATATTCCGCAGCATAAGACATATTACTCCATAGTTTCAGGATTAAGAATTAAAATAACAACTCTTTGATATTTATCACATTTCAAAACACATTACAAGACAATTGTTTTGGGCTTCGGGACAACCTTTGCCAGCGCAGAGATCATCTCATTCGTCACCCTGCCGTTCCCGAAAAAAGAGATGATTGCCGAGAAGGCATTTTCGGCTTCGAAAAGCCGTTTCCTGAAACGTGAATAACTGATGCGGCTGAATTCGTCGGATGTGACAATTTCGACAAGATGACAATGTCCTGCCGCATTTTTTCCCAGATGAGAGACCAATCGGGAGAGAACTTTGAGAACATATTCATGAAGCAGGTCCGGCTGGTCATCTGCAATTCTGTCGCAAATGAATTCGTAGCAGATCGGCGGTCTGCCCACGCCGAGGACACATCCGGTTTCAGTCAGCCAGCCGCGGCTGTCATTGTAGGGAAGCAAAGCCGGAAAATGTTCCCGGATGAGCGAAAGGAAAGGTGCAGAAATACTTTCCTTACAAAAATAGGATTTGCAGCATAAATTCGTACAGACCCGGCAATAGGGATTGCAAAAAGCGGTAAGCATCTTTCTGACCCGGATTTCAAAAGAGGAATAAGAGGCAATGATGCAGTCGAGTTCGCTCATAATAAAGGTTCGGGGTTAAGGGTCAGAGGTGAGGGGTCGGGAGTCAGAGGAAAAACTTCCTCTGACCTCTTACCCCGCACCTCGAACCCCGACTCAGCTTTTGCCGAAAAACACGCGGGATATGTCATTGTAAAATACAAAAACCATGAGCATAATCAGCATGAAAATCCCTACCTGCTGGGCAATTTCACGCATTCTGGTATTGACGGGATGCCCGATAATAGCCTCGATGAAAAAGAACATCAGGTGACCACCGTCCAATACCGGAATCGGAAGAAAATTGAGGATGCCCAGATTGATGCTCAGAAGGGCAATAAAAAATATCAGATTCATTGCGCCTTCTTTTGCCTGCTGGCCCGCCATTTCCGCAATCATAATAGGACCGCCCAGAGTTTTGGCAGAAAGGGTTCCCTGTATGAGTTTCACAATGCTGAGAATCGTCAGTTCCGTAATTTTGTAAGCCTGAACAAAGCTTTCGATGAATGCCTCGGGCAGATTCAGCCTTTTTATAAACACATCGCCGGATGCTGTAACGCCGATGACGTAGCGGTCTATATCTTCACCGAACAGATTTTTACTTTTTATAGCTTCCGGAATGACTTCTTTGACAAAAGAATCATTTCCCCGTCGGATAATCAGCGAAATCTTTTTGCCTTTGCTCTCGGAAATAATGCCTGCCATGTCTTCCCAACTCTTGACTTCAACTCCGTCAATAGCCGCTATAGTATCACCTTTGGCAAGCTCTGCTTTATGCGCCGGGGATCCGTCTTTGACTTCTCCTATAGTCGGTCTGAGTAAATACATACCGAAAAACAGGAAAATCATAAAGAAGATTATCACTGCGAGCAGAAGATTGAAAAAAGGACCAGCTCCGACAATCAGAATCCGTTTGAACACATGCTTATGCGTAAAGGAGATCGGAATATCCTTGGGATCAATTTCTGCGTCAGGTTCTTCACCCACCATTTTGACAAAGCCGCCCAGCGGAATGGCGGAAATACGGTAATCCGTGATGCCTACTGTCTTGCCGAATATTCGGGGACCGAATCCGAGAGAAAATTTCTCCACCCCGACGCCGAACAGCCGGGCAGCCAAGAAATGCCCCAGTTCATGAACGAAAATCAGGACGCCTAAAACGATAATAAATGCGAAAATGCTGGTAGTCATACTAATTCCTTTTCTGTTTTGTG
>DYRK01000442.1:0-2548 GCA_020718785.1 Desulfatirhabdium butyrativorans
ATATCTTTCAGATTCACCTCCGCTTTGATTTCAGAAGACATTGTGAGAATCAGACATTGATCGTACTTATCCGCAACCTGTCTGCATCGTTCCATGCCGACTCTGCCGGTGGATATAAACACAAAAGACGTATTTTTCTGAAACACCGGTGATTTCAGATATGCCGAGCAGCGTTCAAAGTTTTCAGGCAGGGACGGCAATATCCGTTTGCCGGAAAGTTTTGCTTTTGAAGCTGTTTCGCTGACAGGAGTATCTGGAGAGGAAAACGAATATTTTTCTAATTCCGATTCCGGCTTCAGATAGAGTTTTTCAGTATATTCGGTTGCATAGCGTCTGATGTTTTCATATTCCTCTGCCGCGCAGACCAGCAGAACAGAGGCATATTCCAGAATATCCGCTCTGCTGACATCATCAAATTCCGCATACAGCGTATCATAAATGATGCGGTTGCCGTGATCAATGCGCTCGGACGGCATGTCGCAGAGCATGATGCCGACACGTCTTTCAGCAGTCAGCAAAGCGAGTTTCCGGGTTTCTCCGCCGGTATCTCTCAAGGCGATCCGGTAGATGTCCTCTATCGGCTTGAACAGCCACAGATCGCCTTTTCTGACATGCCATCCGTAATCTTTGCCCCGCTCGATGTCACGGGTATGAACGGCAACACCTTTTGGCGTAAGTTCTATGCTCATTATCGGGCAATCCTGATTAACTGAAAATTGCCATAGGTTTTGAAAGTAGCGTCGCGTTCCTGAATAAACTGAAACAGTGATTCTTTAAAAGACGGATCCCAGCCCCGAAACAATTTTTCCCACCAGCCCCGGTTTTTATCCCGTTCTGATAACACAAAAGCCAACGCGTAGCGCAAAGGCTGATCTGTAAATTCAGGTTCAAATTTTTTGTTGGCTCTGCGGAGAAATATCACTTTTTCTTCTCCACCGTCTTTTTCCATCCTTGAAAATTCCACGCATCCCAGAGTCTTGACCGGTATGACTACGCCGACGGCATTGGGCCGATCCTGAATCAGATTAATCACTTCCTTAAACCGTTCGTCGAATTTTTTCATCAGTCTGGCGCGTCCGTCATTGTTGTTAAGCCATGTTTCGCATTTGGTAATCACAAACAGAATCAGATGGTTTTGCTTATGATTCAGCGCAGGAATCAGCAGGTCTTTGATTCTGGAAGGTTTATTGATCTTATCAAAGAGAAGATCGCTGCCTGCCATCAGCACCGCGCCGTCAATCACATTGATAATCACGCTTGCCCGGGATAACTGCTGCTGAAATACTCTGAAATCCTGATCGCTTGCAGAGACATTGATGAGACCTCCGGCAATATCGCAGAACAGCAGATCGAGTTCTTTTGTGTCCTTAAAATTAATTCCAAAACGGTGATAGATAATGCCGCGAGTCCCTTCCAAAAGCGGTTTGATACTGGTAAATACAGGCTGATCAATAATCCGGCTTAATTTCTGATATGCGTTGTCCAAATTGACGCCGGTATCGTTATCCGCATAAAAGGTAAACCGGGCATAACTTTCTATTTTGGCAAGTTCTTTGTACATGGTTGCCAGAAGGGTTGTTTTGCCCACTGCCTCGGGTCCTATCATCATCACGGTAAATTCTGCTGACATAAAATCACCTCGTTCCTCTGTGAAAAATTCCTTAAAATTGAATCATAAAACTGTTGCCGTAAAATTTGAACTGATTTTCTATGGGCAAAAGGCTCCGCCTCATGCAGAACTTAACCGCGTACTGCATAGGTTTGTCCACATTTTCCTGAGAAAATTTAAGGTTGGTTTTCTTGTGAAATACAAGTTTTTCCTTGTTCCCGTCTCCTTCTTTGAAGGAAAATTCAACACATCCCAGTGTTTTCACCGGAATGAAAATGCCTGCCCGATTCGGGTTCTGTTCTATCCAGTTCAAAATCGCTTTATGCCGATGTTCAAAAGCCTTTTTAAGTCTCTCAATGCCGGCTTCGGTTTTAATCCACGCCTCGCATTTGGTGATGACAAAGAGGATAAGACATCGCTCATCTCCTGCTTTATTCCGCATCAGCAAATCCTTGACCCGTGTGGGAGAATTGACCCGATCCGCCAGAAAATCGCTTCCTTCAAGCATTGCCGCGCCGTCAATCACATTGATAATCACAGATGACTTGGAAATAGCCTTGTTAAAATCTTCAAGGTCCTTGGCTCTGCCGTCGGATTCCTTTGTCATAAGCAGACCGCCTGCGGTGTCACATACAACAAACTCCCGGTTCTCAATGTTGAAATTGTATTCCCGGACGCTTGCGGTACCGGGCAGCAGGCGGGGCGGCTCAGTGAAATTGGGCTTTTCGATAATGGTGCATAATTTCTGATAGGCTTCCTCAAGGTCAATGCCGGTGTCGTTAGATGCCACAAAAGGAAAATAGCTGTTCCGGGTAAATTCCTTATACATCAGCGCGAGCAAAGTCGTTTTTCCCACAGCCTCCTGACCCATCAGCATGATGACGGTTTTATCGGATTTATCCTGTTTCTCGGCTTTGCGGGGAGCAGGTATGGGCGGAG
>DYRK01000442.1:2648-4954 GCA_020718785.1 Desulfatirhabdium butyrativorans
ATTTTCTCCTCAGTTGTCTGAACTGTGATTCGTGTGATTTGCCTGACTTTTACATTGGAAAATCACCTCATCACAGTTCAGGACATTCTTCTTAACCCCCAATTTTGCCGAACTCGCCTTTGACCTGCTGAATGCTTTTCAGCACATCATCTGCCGAACCCTGCCAGTTTCGGCAGAAAGCAGCGTATTGATCAAACTGACCGAAGGTCTCGGGCCACATCCGGCTTCTCACCTGAAACAGAAAATCCCGCCATTCAAACTCAATGTCTTTTTGCCGCACCAGCCGGTCTTCGATTTCTTCCACCAGTGAAAAAATCGCATTGGCAGGGTCGGTCTGCATTTCCTCGCCGAGTTTTTTCCTGATACCATAGACGGTTTCCTTGTAGCTGACCTGCAAACCCCTCTCAATATCTTCGGCAATCTCAAGAGGATTGTCAGGACGTTTGTTGTTGATTTCTTCTGGGATGATTCTTTTGACAAATGTGCCGTCAAAAGCATCCAAAAGAGACATACTCTCTCTTACCCGGTGATGAAAGTGACTGTGGTAAGAGAAATTGAATTTGGCGATATAGTCAAACGCTCCGTACAACTGGGGCTGAAGATAGGGATCAAACAGCTTCTGGATTTCCTTCACCGTTTCAAAAGGACCTGCGTTCTCTGCCGGTGAAGGCAGGATCGAATGAACCGATGCTTTGAAAATGCCGTCCAAAACCTTCCGGAGAGCATTGTTGACCTGTTCGCGAAGATATTCGTCTATCTGATCCGCAAGGAATTTGCTGAGTGCAGAACGGGTATAGTGCAGTTCATATTGAACTGCTGCGGGCCATCCGCCGTATTCTTGGAATCGGTTTTTAAGTTCCTGTACCGGAGGAATCAGCGACTTTTCTTCTGCAAGCTTGCAGATTTCTTCAATTTTGAGATTGAACTCACTGCCCAACGCCGCCATATTGTTACGCGTCTCAGCCGTGAGATCCGCTATTTTCCGCTTCATATCTTTGGTGAACTCAAGAACCAGCCGCTCATATTCCCGCTGGATTCTCCGGTCTTCCTGCTGAGGCTTCAACTGCTCTTTGGAATTCCGGAGCGTGTCGGTAAGCCGTTCTGAAACTCCCCTCATTTTTTCCGACACAGCCTTGATAAGTTTCCGGTCAATCTTTTCAAGGTTCTGCTCCAGATGATTCAGCACCGGCGAAAAGACTTTTTCCTCAGCCTGTTTCGGATCGCTGCAATCACCGGTGAGGATATTGAAGCGCCTTGAGGTTTGCGGCGGATTGGTCTTTAACAACTGAGCCTGTTTCTCATTCGACTTGTCATTCAGCACATTCAGGACAATGAACAGCCAGTCGGCCAGATCAACTTCTCTGACCGCATGATCAATCAGATCAATGACCTTGTAATCATCTTTGTCATACTGAGTTCCCTGCGCGCTCGGCAGCTTGACTAAAATTACCGCATCCACTTCATTTTCCAAAGAATCCACGAGCTTCTTTTCATGCCCCTGAGCCGCTTCAAGTCCGGGCAAATCCACCAGACACAGACCGCTGACATCGTGATGCGGAAACTTCGTGTAAATATTGCCGGTTTTCACCGCAAGGTATTTGGATCGCCCGTCGCTCTGGGTCACATAATCGGGAATTTGTTTCAGTTCCACAATTTCCGAAGGTTTTGACAGACAGTCCCGAAAAGTCGGAAACGCGCTGTGAATCAGTTTCAGACGTTCATAAACCGCGTTGTACAGGTTTCGGTCCGTATCTTCTTTGTCATTCGGCGGCGGAAGCGGTCTGGAAAAATTTTCAAGAGAAGAGGCTTTCGGAAGGTTTAACCGCTCAAAATACGCGTGGATGATTTCTTTGAGAAATTCGGTTTCGGTGTAAAAATCAATTTGGGCGTAGGGCTGCCCTTCAGAGTGGAAAATCTTGCTTTTTGCGCCTGTGCAGGGCAGTTCGTCGGAGGTGGGAATTTCCGTTTTTGTCAGTCCGGAAATGCTCTGAAGCAGCGTGCTTTTGCCCTGACGGGCTTTTCCGGCAACCCCGACATTGACAGTTTCCCGTTTGAATCGCTTGATCAGGTTAGAAACTGAGTATTGGACATCGGAGAGTTCTTCCTGAAGCCCGCTTAATTTGTTGCAGACAGATGAAGTAACTGAAGCCGATTCACTTGGAATCTGCCCCCCCCCCGTAGCAACTTGGAGGAGTTTTTCAATGGTTGTGCCGAGGCTGCCGATGTCCCTGCGGACCACTTCCAATTCCGCTACCTTATCATGCCGCTTTTTCAGAATATCGCTGATGATGATTTTGACGCTCATA
>DYRK01000443.1:0-1068 GCA_020718785.1 Desulfatirhabdium butyrativorans
AAGCCGGGGCTTCGGGCGCAGATGTGTTCCCAAGCAGGGGCTTGGGAACGAGGAATAATTGGCGTTAATCAGCGTCCATTAGCGGTTAAAAATCAGCATTGCCTAACGAATTCTGTACCTGCATTTCCTGAAACTGCGTCTTCTATGGCATCAACAGATGTGATCACAGCCCGCTTTCCGCAGTTGAGAATAAACCGCCGGGCTGCCTCAATCTTGGGTCCCATGGAACCCGGCGGAAAATGTCCTTGTTTCAGATACAGCGCGGCTTCGTCAACAGTTAAAGACCGGAGAAGTTTTTCCTCAGATGTGCCGTAACCGAGAATAGCCCCCGGAACATCTGTAGCAATAATGAAAATATCCACGCCCACTTCTTCTGCCAATTTCGCGCTCACAAGGTCTTTGTCTATGACTGCATCCACGCCGTGAAAACTTCGCCCTTCCCGAATCACCGGGATTCCTCCGCCTCCGCAGCAGATTACAAGAAAATCCGAGTCAATGAGCTTTCTTATCTCGTTTTTCTCTATAACCGTGACCGGTTCGGGAGAAACCACCACCCGGCGAAAGCCCTTGGCCGTTTTCCGGGTGGGATAGGGAACAGTTTTTGACTCTTCTTCGGTATAGACAGGACCGATT
The DNA here is from genome assembly GCA_020718785.1 of Desulfatirhabdium butyrativorans. Taxonomy (GTDB): domain Bacteria; phylum Desulfobacterota; class Desulfobacteria; order Desulfobacterales; family DYRK01; genus DYRK01. Next base: position 634 of record DYRK01000443.1, read on the forward strand.
GGTTTTGAAGGATTCCGAAATCCGGGGTCATGTTCATCCACCACCACATAAGTAATCAGCGTGATGAAATACTGAGTGATTCCCAGTTCCATGAATTCGCTGTCCAATGTGGACTCGATCATATAGCCGATCTGCCCCTGAGTCTGGGCAACGAGAATCTCCAGCGGCAGTTTGGGAACAGCATTACAGCATTCCTGCTGTAACAGCAGGTTTCCCACCTGAGGACCGTTGCCGTGAGTAATAATGATCTTGTATTTCTCGGAAAGCCGGGCAATCTGCCGGATCGGCAATTTCAGATTTTCAAACTGCTCTTCTACTGTGCCTTCCTGACCTTTGCGGATCAGGGCATTTCCTCCCAGAGCAATCAGCAAAGTTTCTTTTTTCATTGCAGAATCGCCTTTCAGGTTGCAGGTTGCAGGTTTCAGGTTGCAGGTT
>DYRK01000443.1:1168-3355 GCA_020718785.1 Desulfatirhabdium butyrativorans
CAGGTTGCAGGTTTCAGGTTGCAGGTTGCAGGTTGCAGGTTGCAGGTTGCAGGTTTCAGGGTTCGAGCTTCAATTTCCGAAGTAATACTTGCGCCAGCGAAGGTTCTCCGTGATCGCGGTATTCATAGCGCACCCTAAGCGTAGGTTTGTTGATATTGACCAATTTGGGCAGATTGATAGGCGTTGCGAAAAGAACCGCATCGCAGTCCGCGCTGTTGATGGTCTGTTCGAGATCGTGAATCTGATTTTTGCCGTAACCCATCGCAGGCAGTACAGATGCCAGATGAGAATAACGGCGATATGTTTCTTTGATGCTTCCGAATGCGTAAGGTCTCGGATCCGCAATGACTGCCGCTCCGTGCCGTTGTGCCGCAATAGTTCCTGCGCCGTAAGCCATTCCGCCGTGAGTGAGAGTAGGTCCGTCTTCCACTACCAGCACCTGTTTTCCCTTTATGAGTTCGGGCTGTTCTACAAGAACTGCTGATTCGGCAAGAATGACAGCAGCAGAAGGAGCATATTTTTCGATATTTTTTCGGACCTGTTCCACGCCCGCAGGAGGCGCGCTGTCTATTTTATTGATAATGGCAATATCTGCCATGAGCATATTGGTTTCACCCGGATAGTAAAGCAGTTCGTGACCGGGCCGATGCGGATCGAACACTACAATATGAACAGCCGGATAATAAAAAGGCGTGTCATTGTTTCCGCCGTCCCATACAATCACATCGGCTTCCTGTTCCGCGGCTTTCAGAATCTTCGCGTAATCAACTCCGGCATAGACAACAATGCCCTGATCCACAAGCGGTTCGTATTCTTCTCTTTCTTCGATAGTGCAGTCATTTTTCCCGAAATCCTCGTAAGAAGAAAATCGCTGTACTATCTGCCGGGTCAGATCGCCGTAAGGCATCGGATGACGGACTGCGACTACTTTTTTTCCTTTGTCCCGGAGAATCCTGCATACCTGCCGGGTGGTCTGTGATTTGCCGCAGCCGGTTCTGACAGCACAAACTGACACTACCGGTTTTTCACTTCTGAGCATGGTATATGTAGCCCCGATCAGGATGAAATCCGCACCTCCTGCCATGACTGCCGAGGCTTTGTGCATGACTTCCACGTGAGGGACATCGCTGTAGGAAAATGCAACCATATCCACTTTGTGTTCACGGATGAGTCGGCTCAGTTTTTCTTCAGGATAGACAGGAATCCCATTAGGATAAAGTTCTCCTGACAATTCAGGAGGATATAGGCGGCCTTCAATGTCCGGAATCTGTGCCGCGGTAAAGGCAATAACTTTATAACGCGGATTGTCTCTGAAGTAAACATTGAAATTATGGAAATCCCGTCCTGCCGCGCCCATAATAATGACTTTTTCAATCATGGCTTTTTCCTTTATAATCACAAGTTAAATTCATTTCAATTCTCGTTCCCAAGCCCCATGGAACGCACTTGTAAGGGGAGTCTGTATGTATTCTTTCCACAGTCATATTCTGCGCTTTCCGAACTTTCTGTAAAACGCCAAAAACTTAAACTGCCGGCGTCTTTGGCACCTTGTTCGACAAGGAAAAATGTTTTTTGTCCTGTCGGCAGAGTGATAGTCATTTCATATTCCCTCTTCTCAAGTGCTTCGTTGAGCCGTATGACTTCATCCTGAGCCTGCCTGCGCTGAGTGAATTCCTTTTCCAATTCGGCAGAGTGATCTTCAAGCTGTCTGATTATCGGACGGAGGATACTTATAAACAGACCTGTGCCGAGTAAAACGATGAGGAGAGTGAACGAAATGGCAATCAGCGCGCTTGTGATAAGCTGGTCTTTCTGCCCGTCAAAAGCCATATAATACAGCACGGCAATTGTTATTCCTGCAATCATAAGCGATGAAACAGCCATGATCACAATCAGCAGTACAATTCTTTTGCTTTCTTTCATAATGATTTTTCCTTTCCGCAGGACAATTTTTCAGGCCGTTTTTGCTGAAACAGACACAGAAACGGCTTGGAAAGCCATTTTACAGTGAGGATAGCACAAATATCGGGCTGCGGCAAACTGATTCTGAAAAAAAAACTGAGTTTAAGAAGACCGAATCTGAAGAGGCGAATTTCTTGACAAATGAAACCGAGTGTATATCGTTAAAGTTTAATAAAAATTTTTCGCGGCTTTTCACAAGTAGTTATGAGTTGAGTTCAGAGATAA
>DYRK01000443.1:3455-4951 GCA_020718785.1 Desulfatirhabdium butyrativorans
ACCGAATAAAGATTTTGATAATTTATCCGCTCACCACCGTTATAAATTGCGATTTTTTTTCTGTCATCCCGATTGATAAACGTAAAGGAAAAATTTGAAACTATGAACCGTTCATCTTCGATTGACCGTAAAACCGGCGAAACAGATATTAATGTCCGGCTGAATATAGACGGCAAGGGAGAGCATGAGATTGCCACAGGGATTCCTTTTTTTGATCATATGCTCACACTCTTTGCTGTTCACGGTTTTTTTGACCTTTCCGTAGCCGCGCGCGGGGACATTGAGGTGGATTTCCATCACACGGCCGAGGATGTGGGGCTGGTACTCGGCGACGCTTTTGACAAAGCTCTCGGAGACCGCAAAGGCATCCTGCGATACGGACACGCTGTGACACCGATGGATGAAACTCTGACCGCGGTCACTGTTGATCTTTCAAAACGGCCCTTTCTGGTTTATAATGTTCTCAGACCCGCGGATACAGGCGGAAATTTCAGCATTTATCTGGCAAAAGAATTTTTCAGAGCCTTTGCGGTCCGTGGCGGGATCACGCTTCATATCAATGTATTTTACGGTGAGAACGAGCATCACATCATCGAATCTGTGTTCAAAGCATTGGGCAGAGCATTGAGCATCGCGACAGGCAGGGATGATCGGATAAGCGGTGTGCGTTCCACCAAGGGGGTGCTATGATTGTTATTCCTGCGGTTGATATCAAAGACGGCAGATGTGTGCGGCTGCTTCAGGGACGGATGGACGCGGAAACTGTTTTTTCCGATGATCCGGCCGCGATGGCAAAGCAATGGGAAGATCAGGGCGCGGAAAGGATTCATGTGGTTGATCTGAACGGAGCCTTTGAAAAATGTCCGCAAAATATCGAGGCTGTGAAAAAAATTCTTGAAACCGTCAAAGCCGAGATTCAGGTGGGCGGCGGTATCCGAAACAGAGATACGGCAAAAATGTATTTTGATCTTGGGGTGAAACGGGTCATTATCGGAACCGCGGCAGTCCGGCATCCCAAGATGGTTGAAAGTATCTGCAAGGAATTTCCGAACCGTGTGATTGTGGGAATTGACGCGCGGGAAGGTCTTGTGTCTGTGGAAGGATGGAGTACAGCCACGCGGATCAAAGCCGCGGACCTTGCAAGACAGTTTGAAGACTGCGGGGTGGCTGCCGTCAATTTCACAGATATTCACAGAGACGGAATGCAGACGGGCCCCAATATCGAGGAAACCCGGAAACTTGCAGAAGCCATTGACATTCCGGTGGTGGCATCGGGCGGTGTTTCAACTCTCGATGACATAAAAAATCTTCTGCCGCTGGAAAAAGCCGGGGTCATGGGCGTTATTACGGGCAGAGCCTTGTACAGCGGAACATTGGACCTTAAAGAAGCCATTTCAGTTGCCGGACAGAACAGGCTGTAATTATATATAGGACTTAGGCGCTCGATTTATTTTTTTCTCGTTCCCAAGCCCCAGCTTTTTCCTCGTTCCCAAGCC
>DYRK01001164.1 GCA_020718785.1 Desulfatirhabdium butyrativorans
GAAGCCGGGGCTTCGGGCGCAGATGCGTTCCCAAGCAGGGGCTTGGGAACGAGGGTGTGAAGCCGGGGCTTGGGAACGAGGAACAATAACACAGTGAAAGGAATGGAAGAATGAAAAAAAAAGTATGTTTTATGATGATGCTCTGGCTGAGTCTTGTCTGCACAGCGGATGCGGACGAAATCAGATGGGCGATCAACACAGGTGAAGGCGCTCTTGTAATAATAAGCAAATGGAAAGGTTTTGCCGAATATCTCGGAAAAGAACTGGGCAGGCAGGTAAAAATTTTTCCTATTCCGCAACACGAAATTTATGAGAGAGTTCAGAAAGAACATTTCGATTTCTACCTGACTACATCCGGCCAGGCTGTTTTTTTGGAGAAAAAACTCGGAGTATCTATATTGGCGCAGCAGAATGATTTGGACAGCGGCGCCAGATACGGGGGAATTATTCTTGCCAGAAAAGGAAGCGGAATAACAAAAAGTGCTGATCTGAAAGGGAAAAAGGTTATTTCTTTCGGTAAGGCGGCTGCCGCAGCATATCTGTTTCAGGTGTATCATCTGTATCAGCAGGGAACTGATCCGTACAAAGATTTCGCAACATTCAACACAGAGGGAAAAAAAATACAGGATATGGTTTTGGCTGTCAAATCAGGGTTATATGATGCTGCATTCATTCGCACCAAAGTTCTTGAGGATATGGCTAAGGAAGGAATTATCAGCTTAGATGATTTTGAAATTGTGGATAAGAAAACCGACCCGACTTTTCCTTATCTGCATACAACCGCACTGTATCCCAACTGGTGCATGTCCGGTTCCCCGAAAGCCGATCCGGCGTTAATCAGACGGATCAAAGAACTTGTATTGAAACTGCCGCCGGATTCCGAAGCAGTCAAATCCGCAGAAATCAGAGGATTTTCCGAACCTTTGCCTTTAGACGATCTTCATGCGGTGATGAAAAAAATGAAAGTCCCGCCATATAACGAATAGATGAATAACTCACTTTTTTATCTCCCCCTTTTCTAAAGGGGGATTAAAAAAGGGGGGTTACAGATTTATAAATTAAGGATGATGTTATGAGATACGGTATCGC
>DYRK01000444.1 GCA_020718785.1 Desulfatirhabdium butyrativorans
ACCACTTTCCCTTTATGTATCCGGGCTATATTCTGCGCCATGTAAAGACCGAGTCCGCTGCCTTTGGCAGTCATATTGTCAGAACGTCCCACCTGATAAAATTTTCTGAAAATTTTTTTGATTTCGGATTTATGAAGTCCGATTCCGTTATCCTTGAAACAGATATACAACTGGCGTTTCTTCTGTTCAACAGTAATATCCATCATCGGGATTCCGGAGCTGTTATATTTTATGGCGTTTGTAAAGAGGTTCATCAGCAGCATTTCAAACAGAGAAATATTGATGCAATATAAAAAAGGTCTGCCCGAAGGATTATGAACGGCAATTTCAAAGTTCTGAAAAATATGTCTGTTACTTTCATAAAAGTTTTCGATGATCCGAACCATATCGGAGAGAACAAAATCCCCGGTATAACTTTTGCTTTCGATTCTGGCAAGATTCAGAATCTGGGCGATATTGTCCGAAAGGCGTTCCACATCATGAATCATATAATGAAGGTATTTGGTCCGATCCTCCGCGGGCAGTTCATGTTTCAGAAATGTTTCCAGATAGAGCTTCAGCGAAGTCACCGGCGTTTTCAGTTCATGCGTGAAATTGTTGATAAAATTATTCTGAAGCCGGTAGAGCTGCACGGTCTTCTGATTATAAACAAAAATTGTGAAAATTCCAAGCAGAATAATCGCCACAAGAATAGAAAGCACCAGAATCACCAGCCATGTCTGTGATTCCAGAACCTGTTCCGGTGCCATATTCAATTTCCGCACCATTGCCTCAAGCCCTGTGCTGACTTCCATATACCAGTAGATATACAGGAAAAGGGATGTGACAAGAGCCACTATGGAGAAAATAAAAACAAAAATCGGATGGGTAAACCATTTCTGCTGGTTCATATTGTCCCTGAGTTCCTGTTTTGCCATAAAAAACCGATCCTTAGAAAAACAGGTCCGTCAAAAATCGAAGTTTTCGGCAAGCGGAGTCCAATCCTTCCATATTCCAGTAACCGTTATATATTAATCATAGAAAATTACAGATCAACCGGTTCGGAAAAAAAACCGGTATTCTTCCGCAAAGGGATCTGCCGAAATTGTAAAACTTTTGTAAAACCGGAAAACAGACTTGCTATTCCCGCAGTCTCTACTAAGATATTCACTGTCATCAATGTTTATAAACTGTTCCTCAAACTCAGGAGAAAATATCATGAATACCGTTCAAACTGTTCATCCGCTGGGAATCCGTGCAAAAGTTCTGCTGTCCGGAGTGTTCGGTCCTTATACCCGAAACGACGAATACGGCTCAAGGGAAACCAATCCTATGGAGCTTTATCAGAATCAGGTCACGCGCGTTCAGGGCGCATTCTCCCTGAGAATGTTTCACCGTTCTTTCGGATTGCTGCTGCTGCAGTCCAATATGGACGCGCCCTGCACCCTGCTTGATTTTCCCACACTGGAACGCTTTATTCAGGAACTTAGGACAAACTCTTACGATATTGTCGGAATCAGTTCGATTATCCCGAATGTGGGCAAAGTGAAAAAAATGTGCGGACTGATCCGGCAATATCAGCCCAATGCGACCATCGTAGTTGGCGGACATGTTTCCAACAAAGAGAATATTCACGACATTATTGACGCGGATCATATTGTCAAAGGCGAGGGTGTCCGATGGTTCCGCGCTTTTCTGGGACAGAAAACAGATGCGCCTATACGGCACCCGCTGATGTATTCAGGCTTCGGCGGCAGAATTATCGGACATTCTCTTCCGGAAAAACCCGGAGATACAGCCGCTATTCTGCTCCCTTCGGTGGGATGTCCGGTGGGCTGCAATTTCTGTTCCACGTCGGCACTGTTCGGCGGCAAGGGGAATTTCATCAATTTCTACGAGACCGGGGACGAGCTTTTTCAGGTGATGTGTCAACTGGAAGAAAAGCTCAAAGTACGGTCTTTTTTTGTAATGGATGAAAATTTTCTGCTGCATCGGAAACGTGCGCTCAGATTGCTTGAACTCATTGAAGAACATGAAAAAAGCTGGTCCATGATGGTTTTCAGTTCTGCCAGAGTCCTGAAATCATACCGCATGGAGCAGTTGGTCAGACTGGGACTCTGCTGGGTATGGATGGGCATGGAAGGCGAAAGCAGCACATACCGCAAGCTCAAGGATGTGGATACCCACGAACTGGTGAAGGCACTGCAATCCAACGGTATCCGCGTGCTTGGGTCATCCATCATCGGTCTGGAAAACCACAGTCCCGAAAACATCGCAGACGTAATCGAATATGCCGTCAGTCACAATACGGATTTTCATCAGTTCATGCTTTACAGCCCGAATCCGGGAACCCCGCTTTACGAACAGCATAAAAAGCAGGGCGATCTTCTGCCTGAATCGGAATTTCCCGCGGCAGATACGCACGGGCAGTATCGCTTCAACTTCCGGCATAAGCATATTCAAAATGGTCGGGAAGAAAAGTTTCTGCTCGACGCGTTTCAGAAGGATTTCGACACGAACGGACCCAGCCTTGCCCGGCTGATCCGAACCCTGCTCAGGGGCTGGCAGAAATACAAAAATCATCCGGATAAGTGCATCCGGGACCGTTACGACTGGGAGGTGAATCCTCTCCGAACTTCTTATGCCGGCGCGGTCTGGGCAATGAGAAAATGGTTCCGGGAAAATAAGCATATCGAAAAGCTTATGGATGATCTGCTTCATGATATTTATAAGGAATTCGGCTGGAAAACAAGACTGTTCGCGCCGATTGCAGGAAGATATCTTTATATGGGTCTGAAAAAAGAAGATAAACGCCTTGCAGAAGGCTGGTCCTATGAACCCCGGACTTTTTACGGGAAAAACGCTGCCGCGCTTGCGCTGGAAAACACGGGCAAGCCTTCGGATATCCGCTCCAAAGTGAAAGAACTTCAATGGGTTTCCTGCAAGCCCGCGGCTCCGGTGCTGTCAAAATACTAAACCCCGGCATAATTGTCGGAGAACCCCGACATCAATGTCAGGGCTGAAAGCTCAAGCCTGCTCAAGCAGGCTGTTTCAGACAGACTGTACGCTTCAGCCTGCTTTGTCTTTCAACCGGGTGATTGATCGGATCGCCCGGTTATTCAATCAGATATGAAATCTGCAAGACTTATTTGGTCCAAACTCATCCCCGGCAGGCTCATCAGACGCTACAAACGTTTTCCGGCCGATGTGGAATTGGACAGCGGTAATGCAGTCACGGCTCATTGCCCCAATTCCGGAAGCATGAAAGCCTGCTGCGAACCCGGTCGCCCGGTGTATCTTTCCTGCCATGATGATCCCAAACGGAAACTGAAATACACCTGGGAACTCATCCGAATGCCGGATTCTCTTACAGGTGTAAACACGCTGGTTCCGAACCGGCTGGTCTTCGAATCGCTCAAAGCCGGGATGGTAAAGGAATTGCAAGGTTATGATACGATCCGGCGGGAAGTGAGTGTCGGAACACACTCCCGCCTTGATCTGGTTCTGAAAAAAGGAGACAAGGAGCAGTGCTTTGTGGAAATCAAAAACTGTACGCTGGTGGAAGACGGCATTGCCTCCTTTCCCGATGCCGTGACCTCAAGGGGACTGAAGCATTTGGCTGAATTGCAGAAACTTGCGGGTTCCGGAAATCGCTGCGTCATGTTCTTTCTCGTCCAGCGCAGCGACGCGAGATTGTTCAGACCTGCGGACAGCATTGATCCGGCTTACGGCAGGGGGCTGAGGGAGGCTGTCCGTAAGGGAGTTGAAATGCTTGTCTATGATGTGCGGATTGACCTTGAAGCCATTATGCTGAATAATAAAATCGCTTATGTGTTGTGAGTCATAACCGAGTCTATGCCCCGGGCTGATAAACAGCATTTTCCGGAAGGTTGATGTCGGCAAAATAGGCTTTTGTCCTGAGATCAGGAAGAGTGACTGCCAAAAAAGCGACAGCATCCGCATATTCAGGATCACCTGCAATATCTTCAAACGCGGAGGGCACGGGTATCGTGTCTCCGTCTTCAAGCATTCCTCTGATATGGAACAGCAGTGCCTGATATGCCATCTTTCCGGCATCCTTAATGTCAGGGTCGGCGGTTACACATCCGGGAAAATCCGGGAAAGAGACTCCGTAATCGCTGTCTGAATCTTTATGAACGACTGCAATATAACGATACATGATATCCTCTTATCTGAGTCTGATGCCGGACTGTTTTTCGATACTTCTTATTGTACCGGCCGGCATTTCTTTTTTGGGATGAGGAACCGTCACTCTTCCTTTCTTCACAGGATGACGGAATTGAACATGGGAACCTTCCTGAGCGACTTTATACCATCCGTCGCCGACAAGTTTCCTGATTATTTCACGGCTGTCCATTTAACTCAATAATTCACAATTGTAGGGTGGGCAGCAAGCTGCCCACCCTACTGCTTTAACTGAAATGATGCACTACTACTTTTTAAACCTCATAACGATGTTCGTGAACTCGAAATCGTCATAATCACCGCTTCCGTAGTTGGCTTGAATTGTTAAGGTGTTAGTTCCTTTCAACAGCAGACTGCTGAATGTCAATGTTACGCTTGCGAAGGAACCGTCCTTCGGCGAAGAATCCAGAATTCCTATCTGAGTTCCATTAACAAACAGCCTATTGTTGTTCTCTGCCCCCTTAGCGAAAAGTGAAATTTCAACTTGCGGAAAACTCAATTGAAAGTCACTCACCTCAAAATCCCTGACATAAGTCGTCCCTTCCGTTTTCTGCTGGAACTGAGAATTAGCCGCTCCTCCGTATTCGTCATTCCCCAGATGGTGGACAGCAGGCTCTATTTCCAGTATCACCATGTTCTGAGGGATATCCTGCATGACAAAATTTACTGTATAACTGCCGGACTCGCTTTTGGTGACATTCTGGCTGGCAGGTATAAAACCTTCTTTTGAAGCAAGCACCGCAAAGGATGGCGGAAGTAGT
>DYRK01001165.1 GCA_020718785.1 Desulfatirhabdium butyrativorans
AAAATCAGGCGAAACAATGACGGCACACAATGAATCAAAGACAATTTCGAATCCTCGATCCATCTTAGAAGATGCGATATATTGGCTCTGCTTTCTTTTTTAGGGATACACACGGTTCCGCCGGAAAGCAACGGCACAAATATGTCTCTGAAACTCACATCAAAGGTCGTAGGTGCAAACAGACTGACTTTGATATGTTCATTCAGTCCGAATTCCTGAATTTCCCAATGAATAAAATGACTTAAACTCTTATGTCGTCCCAGAATCGCTTTAGGTTCTCCGGTAGAACCCGAAGTATAGATAATATAGCTGCTGTCATCGGGTTCGGAAATCAGCGGCAAATTTCCGTCAGGGTAGTCACGGATTTCCTGTCTGCCGTTTTTGCTTTGTATGATGCGGAACCCCTTGTCTTTCTGATCCAATATGAGCAGAGTATCCGTCGGATTCGAAAGATCGAGCGAACTCATCCGCCGAATGATATGTTCTTCCTGCTCCCTGTTTGTGATGATCATTTTCGGCGATGTCTTGTTCAGAATATATTCCAGGCGTTTTTCAGGAAATTCGATATCCAAAGGCATAAACACCGCGCCGGCTTTGGAAACTCCCAGAATGCTTGCAATATATTCAATGCTGCCGGGCAGGAAAATTCCGACAATCGCATCTTTTCCCAGACCGTTTTCGCGTAAAGCCGATGCAATTTTATTCGCGTCTTTATTCAGGTCATCATACCTGATATCCCCTTCACCCTGTTCAACCGCGATATTGCCCGGAAAATTCTCCGCTACCTTTTCAAATACACTGTGTACAATTTTCTTATCCATAGTCTTTTCCCCCTTAGAAGTGAGAATTGAGAAGTGAGAATTGAACTGTCATTTCGAGCGAAGCGAGAAATCTTATTTCTTATTTCTCAATTCTCAATTCTCAATTCTCAGTTTCAACGCTCCGGCATTTTGAATAATTCCAGAAATATTCCGAATGTCAATACAATCATTAACAAATCGTTTTCATAAGTCTGATTCACATTGAAGTTGTCGCCGCTATACATTTTTTTCAGACGCTCGACAGTATCGGGATTGAAGTATCCCTG
>DYRK01000445.1 GCA_020718785.1 Desulfatirhabdium butyrativorans
TTTGGCGGGAAGGCAGATTTCAAAAGCGCAATTTATGACGGTGGCGAGAATATAATATGCGCCGTACAAAAGTCAACGATAACTATCTGTAATGATTGCAAATTTTACACCACATTCACTGAAAGTCTGAAATTTTCAATCTCAATCACAGAATATCCTAACGTCAAGCCTCTTATTTGCCTAATATAAAGTTCTGTCAGGGTTTATATTGCGTTTACAGGCTTGACCATCGCATCGCCTATCAAGTGAATTGCTCAACAATTTGCCGAACATGCTGTTTTGACGCGCCATAGCTTACGATTGCTACCTCTATGTCCCAATCCCCGTAAAGCATCAGCGCACGTTTGATGCCTTCTGTGATCCAATCGGTTTTATTACCAAACGCACATCCTCCGAGCAGCGTAAGAAACACCCGATTGTTTCCGGTGTTTAACGAATTCAATATCGCGGTACAAATTGTTGCTTCGTAGGATGCATCTAACACCAACTGTGCAAAGTCTTTCCAGAGATCGGAGGAATGATCGGAATAAGCAACTGGCAAGGCGGAGCAATAGGCTTGTGTGACGGTGTGCTTTGAGTCATTGATTGTAACCTGTGTGTTCCATTGTACGCCAATTCGCAGTAGCTGTCGCAATTGATCGAGTTCATTCTCGGATGATGCGTTAACCCGCTTAGAAATCTCAATAAGTCCATCACGCGATGCCAAGGCGTAACCGTTTCTCATTTCCCAAAGTCTCTGCCCGGAATTACCTAAGGCTGCTCCGATGTCCGCAAGGCAATCAATTTGGCTTCTTGCTGATTGTCCGGCGTGACCATTTACTATTGCAAAGCAGTTCCGGTAAATAGTTCCCGCACCAGCCGCAATAGCGCACCTTGGTCCCTGTGTGAAATCATTCTCATATATCCCAACGCCATGCTCGGGCGTAACATTCGGGCTTACCATTTCAAGCAGATTGAATTGGGAAGCCACTTGGAACAAACAACCGGCATTTGATTCATCGGCATGTAAGTCAAAGACATTTGCAACTACTTCGCGTACCGAAAGTCTTCCGATTGTGTGCCGACTACATATAACACGGTTCCGCAGCTCTCCCAAAGACGGGGTTTCCAATCGCCCGCATGTGAATGCCTTCCTGTTCACAAGAGATATCAACTTGTCATCATTGATAGTAATATTCTCGCGAACTTGGCTTGGTGAGGTTTCACGAAAGCCGGTCAACACTTCAAACCATGTCATTGGATTCCTCATAGCGACATAACACAGAATTAAGCGGCGGCGGTAGCCGTCCGCTTGAATGACGGGTTAGGTTGCATTTTCAGACAGATGTTCGGATTGTGTATGCAATCTTACTTTTAGCGAAGCTCCGCAAGAAAGACACTCACAGACGCATATATTTTTAAAATTGGAAACCGAGTTTATGTCATATGAACTGCAAGAAGGACACTCCACCGCAGCATGAACTTCATAGGAAAATAAACAGTGCCTTATACGGTATCCTCCGTTTTCAAAATAAACACGTTTACATAATTTACAATACCATGCAGGCTCCGCAATTTTTGTAGGAATACCGTCAATGGCTTGGATGAATACCAATTCAAGGGCTTCTTCCTGATGCTTAAGACACTTTCGATAGTTACGCACGATGCCTGTTAATGTAGTTTCGCCGGATTCATACAGGCTGCTTGACGGACAGAATTCTGTCTCAAGATAGTCATCAACTTTCTGAACGGTTTTTTCTCCATAACCATTTTCAACTAATTCAATATCGGCTGTAAACCGGGTGTTACAATCAATGCAATAATGATTTGTACAACAAGCCGGTTCACATTCGTGAGTAACTCTTTTTGAACCGCACACCGGGCATATCATAATTAGCTGAGATATCGGCAATTTTATTTGAGGTGATGCTTTTTTAAAAAAATAGTTTTCATTCCAGAAAATAAGGCAGGAATCGCATCTCCATTCGATACGGTTTTCATGATGATTAAACGGAAGCTGATGACCAGCGGACCATTCAGAAAAATCTGTATCGTTGATACAAAGCTCTAACTCAGCATTATGTTTCGGGCATTTGCGAAACGAATAATACTTTCCTGAACGATATCTTGTCTGTCCTCTGATAGTTTCTGCTTTTGACATTGTAAATTGTTATCGCAACCTAACAATTGATTATACGTCAGATGCCGTCTAACTCAGACACTGACACCGTGGATTTTTTTATCATCGGCTTTCCGAATCCCGTTTTCACGGATCATCGTGCAAATCTTTCCGTACATCCTGATTCGGAAATTAAGGAAGATAAAATAAATCCGCCTAAAAAAGGAGAGATAAAAACAGACTGATCTGATTCATCAATTTTTTATGTCGGACTCACATTTCAAAAAGTTGTCAAATCCGAATCGCATTCGCAGGTATCGGAGCCGGCAGGCTGCCCTTCTTCTTTTATCCTTTTCCGGCACGCGGATTTCCGAATGCTGCGTGTCAGAACCTCTATGTCAAAGGGCTTTATCAGATAAGCAGCCGCGCCGTAATTCATGCCTTCTTCCGCATATTCTTCCGCATCATGTCCTGTTATCATGATGACTTCCGCTGGATAGGCTTTTTTTATTGCTTTCAGGGTTTCGAGTCCGTCCATTCCCGGCATTCTCACATCTAAAACCACCACATCGGCTTTCTCCGCGGCAAGAAAGTCCAATGCCTGATATCCGCTTGTGACACCGGTCGCGGCGATTTGCCTTTTTCTGAGACGTTTGACACAGAGTTCGGTGAAATCGCTTTCATCGTCAACCACCAGAACTTTTACGGTATCCATCGTTTCTGCTCCTTGTATTATAAAAAACCTATTATTTTTTCGCAGGAAGATAGACAGTAAATACAGAGCCTTTTCCCGGCGTACTCTCAACCGATATCCGGCCTCCGAGCTTTTCTATAATGCTGTAAGAGATAGACAGACCCAGACCTGTGCCGTCCTCGGATGTTTTTGTAGTATAGAAAGGATCAAATATTTTATCAAGGTCCTCTTTTGGAATACCGGGACCCGTGTCGGAAATTTCCAGAAAGACTTCCTTTTTCTTTGAATCATAACCGGTTTTCATCCCGACTGTTCCGTTTTTGCCGACAGCATCTATCGCATTATCCGCAATATTGAGGATAACCTGCTGAATCTGTGAGGTATCGGTCCTTACGGAAGGCAGGTTTTCAAGATAGTCTTTTTCAATGGCAATATTTCTGTGCAGGGCTTCGTTTTCAAGAAAACTTAGGGTCTGTTCCGCCACCCTGTTCAGGTCCATATCTTCCTGAACAGGCTCGAACCGCCTGCCGAACCCCAGCATCCGGTGCGTCACCGACTTGGCGCGTTCGACATGCACATCAATTTTATTTACCGTTTTGTCAATTTCTTTGAAATTGACAATTTTGTCCGGGTCTTCTTCTTCCAGCAGGTCTTTAAGCCATCCCGCGCTTTCTTTTATCAGCGCGAGCGGATTGTTGAGTTCGTGCGCCACCCCCGCGGCAAGTTTTCCCAGCGCTGCCATCTTGGACGACTGCATCAGATTGGCGTCCAGAGCCGCTTTCTGTCTTTCCGAGCGTATCAGTTCTCTGATTATGGCTCTGGAGACGATGAATGCGCCCGTGGCAATCAGCAGAATGCCGACGGCAATCAGCAGAATGACCATCTTCCGGGTCCGGAAAAGCGGAACCATGGCTTCTGCCGGATCCTCTGACACGACCAGCAGCCAGTTTTTCTTTTCAAGCCAGGACATTCCCACGATCATCCGGTCCTGATCCGTGAAATCTTCTTTGACCGCAGTACCCGCGAAAAGAGGTGTTCTGGGAAAATCCGACTGTTCCATAACCTGCTTTCCGAAGCGTGAGGGCGTCTGCAATATATTTTCGGAGTTGAGCAGATACGCGTCCCCTTTTTCCGCTATCTGAACGCTTTGAACCAGAAGGTTGAATATATTGGAATCAATCGTAGCCCTGAGTACCCAGAAACTGTCCGCTTCCTTACGCATCACGGCAATGATAAAATGCGGGAATCTCCGGAATCCCATGAAAACATCGCTGATATACAGTTCTTTGAACATAACCTCATGGAACCACAGTTCGTTTTTGTAATTCACCCCTTTCAGGCTGTAGGGTCCCGTATATGCGACCTGTTCTCCCTGCTGGTTGATAATCCCCAGATCAATCAGCGAGTTCGAGGAAGACTGAACCACCGACATCAGTCTGCGTATGTACTCCTCATCGGTCAGTTCTTTATATGAGTGCGTATAGGCAATGGTTTTCAGTTGTGAAATGCGCTCTTCGAAAAACATATCCAGGGCTTTTTTTTTATTGTCAACAATCGTTCTCAGATTGTTTGTCACCTTCTGGGTATAAGTCTGGGTGAATTGAAAATATAAGAAAGACCCTAGCGCAAACAGGGGAATCAGGGAGAAAAACAAAACTATGGCAATGATTTCTGTCTGTAGTTTTTTGATATAATTATAAGAATCTGTTTTCATCGGAAACGCCCTTTTTCCCGGTGGGTCGGACATTCCTGTCTGACCCGCATCATAAACAGCTTGTTCCGCCGTAAAAAGCCGGTCAGACAGGAATGTCTGACCCACCGGATTTTTTTTCTCAACCGCGTGACTTTTATAATTTCAGCAGATCGAAAATTTTTCCGAAATGCCCGCCCGGTCCGAAATGCTCGCCTGGGATTGACAAATCCCAAGCTTTTCCGGCGGATTTGTCAATCCCCCGGGAGCGGCGGGAGGCAAATCAGCGGAGCGGAAGTTCTCCCGAAATGCCCGTCTCAGGCATTTCCGGCGGATTTGTCAATCCGCCGGGAGCGGTCAGGGGGCATTTTCAATCTGCTGAAATTGTCAAATCTATTCCCTTACTTAAAAGATTTTAGTTGACTTTTTTTTCAAAATCAAACAAAA
>DYRK01000446.1 GCA_020718785.1 Desulfatirhabdium butyrativorans
CATCTGTCACATTCCATGCACGCGGCAGCGGCACGCCGAAACTCACATACTCATTTACCCGATTGACACCTGCCCGCTCCGCCAGCGAAAGCGTAACCGAACCGGCTGAAGCAGCCAATGTCGTCGTAGTGGTCGAGCCGGTGACTGTCGTAGTGGTCGTTGAAGCGGCGCTCGTTGTACTTGTTGATCCGGCGGAAGTCGTAGTTGTCACAGCGGCAGTCGTGGTAGTTGTACTCGGCTTGACCGTTGTTGACGTAGTTCCGGATACGGTAGTAGTTGTAGTCGCAGCCGTGCCGCCGTCTTTCCACCGATGATAGAAGACATTCAGCAACGGAACAAACTCTGTTGCAGCTTTCTGCTGTCCCGTGGAATTGGGATGGCTGTCACCGCTGGGGTAGTAAGCAAAATTGCTGTTTGTATTGACGACATGCTCAACCTTGCTGTCGTACCAGCGGTGATGATTGTCCGCAGCCGTCAGCACATTGTAGTAATCGAACACAGCGACATTTTTATACTGATAAGCGTCTAACCAGTCATTGACTAACCAGTTGTTGAACGCACGGGCATTGGCGGCACGGGCTGCATCGGTTTCGCTTGCCATGAGCGGCGGAGCGGTAATCACGACAAAGAGCTTGTCCTGACGGGTCTGGAAATAGCTCAGGATATTGTTGTAAACCGCTTTGGCGTTCTCGACAGTGTATTGATCATTCGGTTCGGACAGGGGCGGGTCATTCGGATCGCCGTACAGGTCGGAGTTGGGAAAACAGGATTTGAACATGATAATTTCGTTTTCGCCGCCCGGATTAGTTGTCAGACGGGACCATGAAGTGAAATCGCCGAAATTCTGCCCGGTTTCCTTATACACCGCATTCAGAATCGTGCTGCTGTTTGATCCGGTGAACCACTCTGGCCAGTTGGGGATATCGGTGCGGTCGCCGATGCTCTCCGGTCCCCAGCCGTAATTGGTGGCACTGACATAATAGCTGTTATCTCTCAATTTCTTTCCCAACTCGCCATAAGGCTGATCTTCATTGGAATCAGCCAGCCAATGCCCGCCCGTGGAGTGGTGAATGAAGATGAGTTTCACCGGCGAAGAGGGCGGATTCGGATTGTCGGCTCCGGATGCCGTGCCGACAATTCCCCACAGCATCAGAACCATAGCCATAGCCGTTGCAAAAATCTTTCGTTTCATGTTGCCTCCTTTTTGTTGATAAAGTAAAAAAGATTCTTTCCTGAACTTTCAACCTTCTGATTCCATAACTATATCATAAGCCGCTGCCAGATAAATAACTACGGTGTAAAACCCGAAAGACCAGCTATTTTTCCCTTCAAGGATTTCTTTTATGACTGCTTTCAGATAAGCAGAATCCGGTCCTTTCCCGTTGTTGTCTAATCCTCTGATAATACTCATGCGCCGATCTCTCAGCCTGCGACAGTTCAGACCGAGTTTTTCTATGGTTTTCTCAGCCCATATATCATTTTTATCAGAGGGAATTATGCTTCCGTCCGAGGTATAAGTGAAACGCCCTGAACAGTTTTCATTCAACGGTGAAACCATATCAGGTTCATACCAGCCGAATTTCTTTACACCGCAGCTATCTTTGAACTGACACGAAGCAAGAAGATTTTCATACAAAAACATCTCCTTTCGGTAAGACGGGTTGCCTTTGGGTTTCAGATGTTCAATGTGAGAATCTTCCAATTTTATCAGCACCTCACAATAACAGCACATCCTCTGCTGTTCTTCAATCAGCCGGTTTCTAAGCTCTCCGTGTTCGGAAGTTTTGGAAAAATCATCCCAGTTTGCGCCTTTGTTGCGATTTTTCCAGAGACGAAAGTTTTCAGGTTCTGTCGTCTTGCAGATATATTTCACAGTCCCATTCCTTTCCGGTGGAGCATCATCTCCGCCCTTATCAGATCGGGATCCGTAGGAATTGCCGTTTTAATGGATGTTACGATATCCAAAGCCTTATCGAAATCTTTCCGGCTGATATGTTCGAAAAGGCTCTCCAACTGCTTCCGTACAGGTTCCGCAGACCGTGACTCATCGTCCATCACTAATTCCAGCAGCCGGTCCATGGTCATTCCGTAGCTTTCATCCGGCTTTTCACAGATGACTCCGGCATCTGTTTCCTTGAGGATAAAAACAGATTCCGCCTTTACGTTTCCGAGAACCTGCGGCGAATGAGTCGTAACGATAAACTGGCAGTTGGGAAACGCGGACAGAAGTCTGGGAATGATCTCCCGCTGCCAGGAAGGATGCAGGTGAAATTCGATGGTGTCCGCCATGATAACTGCCTCGCCATGCAGAGGATTTTCCGCTTCAGGAAAGCTGTCAGCAAGGAATACCGCAATCGTGGCCGCAAATGCGACAAGGTGCTGCTCGCCGTAGGACAGTTGTGAAAAAAAGAACACTTCTTCCACGATTCCAAAGCGTTTCCTAAGCGTGAAGCCCTGTTTTTCCCTGTCATTAAACAGCCCGGCAAATCCAGTAATGTCCGCAACGGCATTTTTGACGTACTGAAGGTGTTTGTCTTTTTCAAAAGGATCCTTGCCGAACACTTTTCCGCTGTCAATGAATTTTCTCAGACGGCTGTTTTCCAAATCTTCCCGCCCCGAAATCCATGCAAAAGCCCAATTGACGGACTGAATTGTAAATGGCATGGAGCGTTCTGTCAAGGATGCGTCGCTAAACGCGAAACGCTCCTCTAAAAAATATTGAGACGGGAGACGGATTCCTGCCTCGGGAAAATGGAAAATCAGATCAGAGGTCATATCTTCCGGATTACTGCTCACAGTCGTGCCGATCTGTTTGCTCCGGAGTGAAAATTGCAATCTGATGCATGCATCTTTCTCCCCGATTCGGATGTAAGGGGGAGTGATAATCACTCTGCTTTCCAAAGCCCGACGTTCATTTCCTGTAATGTGGTTCAGATATGCAGTCTCAATGGCTCTTCCGAGTGCATTCAGGACAGTGGTTTTCCCGGATCCGTTTTTTCCTGCAAAAACATTCAATTGCGGATGAAAGTCAATCCGCATCTTTCGGATACCCCGGAAATTCTCAATGTCGAGCCGTTTTATTTTCATCTTTTGTTTCTATCCGTTAAATTATTTGAAAAATAAGTATGTTAAAAGCATATACTTACTACTGCGACAATCTGTGCTTTCCGAATTTTTCGCAGGACGATTTTGCAGACCGTCCTTTTGATGATAAAACGATTTGCAAAATCGTTTTACGGAAGAGCAGGCGTAAGACTGAAAATAAGCTTTACACTCAGGGCGATGTCTGATATGATGCATTGTAAGACTGAAAATAAGCTTTACACTCAGGGCGATGTCTGATATGATGCATTTTTCCTGTACATCAAATATATACCATAAAAATTGGGGATGCAAGGAAAAAAACACATATGATGCATTTTTCCTGTACATCAAATATATACCATAAAAATTGGGGATGCAAGGAAAAAAACACATTAACTCACAAGGAGGTTGAACCATGTCGAAAATCACAGATTTTGAAAAAGCTCTTGAAGTCGGACGTCCGCCGAATGTGAAAAGCCTTTTTCCGAACTCAAAGGCTTTGATCGTGAGCGGAAAATACATAGACCTTGCCATGCTAAAAAAAGGCAAAGCCCTCTGTATGGCTGCAAACGGCAGGAATCATTTTGTCATACGCGGCGCGTTGCGTGCTGCCCAGAAAGCAGGTTCGGCACTCATCATCGAGATTGCCAAATCAGAAGGCGGAACCGGGGCTTACTGCGCCGTGAATTACTGGAACATTGCCCGTCAGGTGGATGCGGTCTGCAATGAACTCAAAATCACGGTTCCGGTAGCAATTCACGCGGATCACTACGGCATCAAGAATGAGAAAGACATCAAAACCGCGAAAACGGAAATTCCCAGCATGTTCGAAGCCGGAATCACTTCCATTGCCATTGACGCCTCGCACATGCCTGATGACAAAAACCTGCTTGCCAGTCTGGAACTTTGTCCTTTTGTTCCCAAATGGGCAGGGTATGAGACTGAAGTCGGTGAAATCAAAGGCAAAGAAGGGCTTTCGACTGTCGGTGAGGCATTGTTTCTGATTCAGGGACTGAATGCTCATGGCATTTTTCCCAACTGGATTGCTCTGAATAACGGAACTACCCACGGTATTGAGGAAAGCGCTCAGGGAATACAGGTGGAACTGACGGCTCGGATTCATAAGGCATTGGAGAAATACAAAGTTTCCGGCGCGCAGCACGGCACATCCGGCAACAGTTCGGACCGGTTAAGGCAGATTGCAGAAAAAACCCGGACCAGCAAAGCCAATGTAGCTACCGCGCTTCAGATGATCTCATGGGGTCTCGAGGTCAATGACTACGGCAATGCCCAATTGGATTCCGAAGGCAATTTTGTCAAGGTCAAAGGACAGGGCGTGACCGAAGAAATGTGGGCAGAGATGAAGGCTTATGCCGATTCAAAAGGGCTTAAAAAAGGAGATTATAAGAAACTGAATCTGCCTTTTGAGAACAAGCTGCTGAGTCAGACTGCGGATATTCGGGAACGGATGGTCCGCCGTGTGGAAGATTTTGTTTACAACATGCTGGCAAATGTCCTGAATGCCAAAGATACCGCGGGATTGGTCATTGATGCCATTCTCGCCGACGGCTCCTATGATCCGGGTCCCAAAGCCGAGAGAATCGAGGATCCTGCGGAATGGACCCCGGAAAAAATTGTCTCGCGGGCTGCCTCCCTCGCGGGAGACAAGGGACCCGCAGGCAATTTTGAAGACTGATCCGCGTAACTGAAAAATTCGACCCGGGAGCGTCAGATACGGCAATTCGCCCGCTGACGCTCCCGGCTCTGTTATTTCCGATAAGGAAGGAGTATGACTGTATGAAAAAACGGATATTATACGGCGTGGCCAATTATGAGGAAATTGT
>DYRK01001166.1 GCA_020718785.1 Desulfatirhabdium butyrativorans
GTTCCGTATCAATCGCTTATAAAGATGTTTTTAAAAGAAAGAATTACTGCGGAGTCAGAACAAATCGGAATCCATAGCCAAGCGGTCAAGCGGACGGCGGGATAAGCCCGCCGCCGTTCACCTTGCCGTCAGGCTTTTTCTCGTTACGAAGCCCCCTGCTTCCCCGTCTTTGCACATTCATGCCTGCAAATAAAACTTTCGGCCCTGCAACACCTCAGATCAGTTCCGGAATTTCACTGCCGACTGCGCGTAGGAACGCCTGCATAGATAAGCCGTATCTTCTTGCTACGGACGTATAGAGAATAATTTTTTAAAAAAATGCTTGACAGATTGATTGAACTATATTAAATGTTTCATATTACAATTTGATAGGTTATTCTTGTGAAAGCAGTATTATATCTTTTTACCGATTGAAATAGAATTTTATGGTATTTGAAGGTATGGAATACCATATACAGAGGTCGGAATGAAAATAACAAGATCATCAAAAACAACGATAAAATTTGCAACGGCGAAAAAACAGGAAATACTGAATGAAATTCTTGATGAATACAGCCGTGTTGTGAATTTTTTCATCGGTTATCTGTGGGAACATCCCGAAATAAAATCGGAAAATCAGATAAAAGCAGAAATATACAGTCTCGCAGATGACTCATGGTTCACGGCGAGGATGAGACAGTGTGCGGCAAGAGAAGCCCTGTCAATGGTAACCGGAGCAAAAAATACTGAAAAAAGAAAAAGCGGTATCGAACTCGAGGTTGAGGAACTGCTCGGAGAGGAGATATTCAATGAGCCTGTGAAACCCGTGCATAAGGGAAAAAAAATGACGCTTTCCTCTCAGGTCGTGAGAATTGAAAAAGGCCGTAATTCCTTTGACTTATGGCTGGTTTTATCTTCTGTCGGAAACGGAATAAAATTATACATTCCGCTGAAAAAACACAGACAGTTTCTCAGATGGGAAAATATCGGAAAAACAGCATCTTCCGCTGTCATACACCGTGAATATGTTCAGGTCTCTTTTGAAATTGAAACGGGAGAGAAGAAGGAAGAGGGAAAAATTATCGGCATTGACGCAGGCATAAATC
>DYRK01001167.1 GCA_020718785.1 Desulfatirhabdium butyrativorans
AAAAAATGCGTAAAAGGGAGAAATCTTTGAACAGAATAAATATTTATATATCCATAACAGTTGTATCACTCTTCGGGATATTCGCTACGGGCTGCGGTCCCCGGAAAATACCGGAACAGAAATTTGACGAAGTTCGGATTGGCCTGTACCGTGACGGAGAACAGAGCTTTATAAATAAAAACAGCCCCTGTTTTTCGGAGCTTCTGCAGGAATGCGGGAATCTGTTTGAAACAGCCGACACAACCTATATGATGATTTTTATCGGAAGGCGGGTTCGCAGAGTAAAAGAAGTGGAAACCGCTTTGGAGGTGATCTGGCCGAAAGTCAGGATCATCCCGCTTCCCTACAATCATAACCTGAAACTCTGGTTTACAAAAATTCTCATACCGCTCAGCGGAGAATGGGCCAACGGCACTGTGTTTTACTCCGGAATATGCGATTACACGCTTTCCAGACTAGATAAGGGGTATGTCCCCGGAGAATCGGAAGCCGATTATTTTTTTGTGGCTTCGGGTCTCGGAGTGGTTATCAACACACGGGGGTTGAGCGAATTGAAACCGCTTCTCCGGAAGATGGGCATAGAATAACGGCGTGCCCCAGCATCTGATTTCATAAGGACGATAAGCTGTGATTCGCAAACTTTTAATTCCTGTCATACCCTTATTTTTTTTATTCTCATGCGGAGAAATTCCGAACAGGATATCCGCAGGGAACACAGACTTTGATACAATTGAAAAAGGAACGTACAGCCACTGTGACCGTTTTTTCAGACAGACCGATGTGAGACTGCTCAGATTTTGCAACAGGGCCGACTTCGGCAGATTCCGGTCGGAACATAATGCCTCCAAATTCCCTCCTCCGGAGATCCCGGAAGTTGATTTTCAGACAGAAATGATAATAGCGGCACTGGACAGGCCGGAAACATCGGGCGGCTACTCTGTCACCGTAAACAGTCTGGAAGAAGCGGACGACACAATCATCATAAATATCACAAAAATTTCACCGGGAAAAAGATGTGAGACAATCTCTGCTATGAGACGACCCTTTCACATAATCAGAACAGCAAAATCTGATAAGAATTTTA
>DYRK01000447.1:0-1927 GCA_020718785.1 Desulfatirhabdium butyrativorans
TGCAAAAAACCGCTCCGTTGCACTCCGCTCTATTTTTGCACTCCGGAAACATATCAATCCGGTAGAAATTTTCATATCAAACGAGTTATATGGGAGGAAAAACAAGATGGCTTTGGAATGGATGCCCAGAGACAATGAGACAAAAGATCATGCCCTGCATACGGATGCACATTGGGGAACCGAGGCGCCGAGCGTGATTTATGAGAAACGCCCTTTGAAAGACCCCAAAGGAAATATTGTGGACAAGCTGTATGTCTCATGGATTACGCTGAACAATCCCAAGCAGTACAATTCCTATACTACGGAGATGGTCAAGGGAGTTATTGCCGGATTCGAGAATGCCTCCAATGACAGAAGCGTTGTGGCAGTCATTTTCACCGGGATCGGACCCTACGCATTCTGTACCGGAGGCAATACCAAAGAATACAGCGAGTTTTACAGCTTGAGGTCTGATGAATACGGTCAGTATATGGACCTGTTCAATCACATGGTGGATGCGATTCTCTCATGCAAAAAACCCGTGGTCTGCCGGGTCAACGGAATGCGTGTTGCAGGCGGACAGGAAATCGGCATGGCCTGCGATCTTACCATTTCTTCGGATTTGGCGATTTTCGGGCAGGCAGGACCCCGGCACGGATCTGCGCCGGACGGCGGTTCTACGGATTTTCTTCCCTGGTTCCTCACTATGGAAGATGCGATGTGGAACTGTGTTTCCTGTGAGATGTGGTCGGCTTACAAAATGAAGATGAAGGGGCTGATAAGCAAATGTCTGCCGGTTCTCAAGGTTGACGGAAAATGGGTACGGAATCCCCAGATCATCACGGAGAGCTATGTCGCTGACGGCGAAGTGGTTTACGGCGAATTCAAGACCGGCGATGAACTTAGGCAGGCAAGGGATTTCGTGAAACAGCATCAGCCCAACGCCGATTTCGAGCTTTTGGACAAAGAAGTGGACAAGGCGGTCTGGACCTTTGCCAATCTCTTTCCCGGATGTCTCATCAAATCCATTGACGGGATCCGCATGAAAAAGCGGTATTTCTGGGATATCTGCAAACACGGGAATCGGCATTGGCTTGCGGCAAATATGGGCGGCGAGGCATTTCTGGGCTTCGGAGCATTCAATACCAAGAAAATCACGGGTGCAGACACGGTTGACTTCATCAAATTCCGGCAGAATATTGCGGACTGCAAGACATGGAATATGGATATGTTTGCGGAAGTGATGGGAAAGCCGAAGGAATAAAGAATCGTAGGGTGGGTTGAGCGAAGCGAAACCCACCTTTTGACTTACAGAGTAACCGAATCTCATAATATATTTATTTGTCCATGTCGGATGTTTTCAGCGTTTTCATCAGTATCTCCCCTGCTCCGAATGTGTTGTAAGGGGTCGGGAGACAATATGTTTTATCCGGTTCAAACGGAAAAATGTGTTTATTGTTCTCGAGTTCCTCAGCCAAAATCCGGATCAGTCTGAGTTTGTCAGAAGAAGGCAATTGTCTGACCGCAGGAAGAATTTCGGCGAGCGTTATGATTTCCTGCTTATTATTTGATAACAATGCTGTTTCCATTGAAATACCTTTTCCTTTTTTAAGTTTAACGGCATGGACTTCTGTTTATGAGTCCCGCTGTACTGTCTCTGTTATCTGATCCTGCTCAGTCCAGACTATTTTAACCTTTTTTCAACTCTCTGCTCAACTTCATCATGGGGGAATGACTTTGCCCTCATCCGCCTGTCTCAGTCCTGCTTCAACCTTGGAGAGCAGCAGCAGTCTGTCTATGACATCTTCAACTGAAGCATTCAATGCCAGCTGATCCGCAATCTTATATAACTGTTCCCTTATAATCATTGACTGTTGCAAAATCGTTTTACTTCCGGAATTATTCTCGGTAAAAATTTTATAGCTGATCCGGCTTATAAAACGATTTG
>DYRK01000447.1:2027-4923 GCA_020718785.1 Desulfatirhabdium butyrativorans
CCGGAATTATTCTCGGTAAAAATTTTATAGCTGATCCGGCTTATAAAACGATTTGCAAAATCGTTTTACTTCCGGAATTATTCTCGGTAAAAATTTTATAGCTGATCCGGCTTATAAAACGATTTGTAAAATCGTTTTACTCTTATGTTAGCCGCCGAAACCAAACCGGTTCCCCGCATTTTTTGCATTTTGCCTTGGCACCGTTTTCCGGGATTTTCCTGCTGTCAACCCAGTATGTTTCTCCGCATTTCTCACAACATGAACGCAGCTCGCCGATCAGCTGCTGCCACAATTTTTTTTCGTATATCTCAACATCATTCGGTGAGGAAAAGCTTTGAACTTTTTTGCTTTTGAGAAATTCCGCTGTTTTTTTGTCTATATAAACCGAACTCAGTTGAGAAATGATATGGATGATGAATTTCCTGAAATTGTCTATGGAATTCGAAGACGGAGAAGACAGGAATTCCGAAAATGCGACCCTGCCCGCGGGTATCCGGTAAGGACGAGGCTTTCCGGCGATAAAGAGATCGGCATAAAGTCCGCGCAGGCTCCCCTGCTCGAGTTCAAATACACAGATAAGATAAATATGCTCAAACGGAACGGAAGGTTCTGAGGGACGGTGCAGATTCAGCCCGGCGTCCGCGCTCGAAACTTTGTTCGCCTCGAATGCTGCAACCGTATTTATCTTGTACTTAGGAGTATCAGCCGGTTCTGCAAGTTTTATCCGCTTGCCCAAAGGAACTTCGGACACTTTATTTTCAGTCTTGGGAGTTTCTGTCGGCTTGGAATCAGCTTCTTTCATTTCCTCCTCTTTTCTGATCTCCTCTTTCTTCGGAACCGTGACTGCTTTCCGCGTCTCATCCTGAGCTGCTCTCACAGCTTCTTTGGCTTTGGATTTCAATTCTTCCTGCAGCTCATTAGAGAGATAATTGGAAACATCGAGAAGAGTTTTATATGCTTTGAACGCACTCTTAGGCTGCTGAAGGCGAGTCATACAGATGTCTCCGTAGCGGATCAGAGCCGTAATGCTTTCCGGGCATTCCTTTGTCTCAGGACTGTTCTGACAATGGTCGAAAAAATTTTTATATGCCGTGGCAGCCTCGGCATACATTTCCCGTTTTTCCATCTCGGCAATAATTGTCATAGTCTGGGCATGGGTTTCGGGCATGGTATTGGGAAACATCGAGTGCATTTCAAGATAATCATTCACCGCGCTCTCCATGTCATCCTGTTTGATGTATAAACTCATGGCGCGATGAAATTCCGAAAAACCCTCTTTGGATTTTCCCTGCCGATGACAGGCTTTGCTCAGTTCGATACGGATGACGGCGTTATCCGGGTCATTTCGGGCTGCTTTTCTGAGATCGGCAACCGCGCCGTCCACATCATTTTCCCGGAGTTTTTTCGATCCTGATGAAAAAAATTCATCCACAAGATTTGTTTTTCTTTCAATTGCCGGCGCAATGAATTTCTCTTCGAAACGCGTGACTTTGAAAAGCGCGGCAACTGCCGCGCCGAATACAAAGCCTCCGATATGCGCCCAGAATGCAACTCCGCCGCCTGTGTTGCCGGATGTCAGAGCTTCCCATATCTGCTGAAACAGCCAGAGCGGAATCATGAGATACGCCGGTGCCATGAATGTGCCGCGGCGCGGTTTGAATCCCATAATAATCAGATAGAAAAAATAAATCTTTGTTTTGTACAGGCGGATCATAAACGCGCCCATAAGCGCTGCCACTGCCCCGGACGCGCCCACAAGGGGAATCTGACTTTGCGGAAACATGAAAGTATGGGTCAGTGTTGCCGCAATTCCGCCCAGCAGATAGAATATCGGATACACAATACGTCCCCAAAGGTCTTCAAGTTTGCATCCTGTCAGATAAAGGAAAAACATATTGAAAAGCAGATGAAAAAGCCCGGCATGAATGAACATGGAAGAAAACATGGCGAACACTCCGCCCTGACTCGGAATATAGCCGTATTTTTTATAAAAATCCTCCGAATCCGCCTCTTCGAGCGCCGTGATATAGGTATTCAACTGCTTCAGTTCTTCAGCAGATTCTGTCTGCGGAGATTCCGATTCTTCGGAACCCGGGTCAGGCTCTGCCCCCGGGCTGATCAGGGATTTTCCTTCTTTCATCTGACGAATCAGCGACTGCGAAGCAGGGGATAATTTCCGGAGCGTCTCTTCGGGAATATCCATATTCGGATGTGCGAGGATATACGTGATGAGTCTGCTCTCCTGTTCCGCAGCGTTTTTTCCGCTGTCCGGCGCGACAGCCGCGGTGATGATATACAAAAGGACATTCAGGATGATGATTCCTATGGAAATGTACGGAAGACGCTGCACTTCGCCGCTTTCATGGCTTAACGGAATAATAAACATGAAAAATCCCCTTTTTTTGTTATTCAGACAAATGTCAGCTATCCTATGCCTTCTCTTTCGGAGAAGAAGCCGGAATGAAATATGGAAAATACAACGCTGTTGATGAAAAATTCAATATATTTTTAACGGATTTTAAAATCGGATGTTTGATTTTGAAAATTAAAAATCGCTAATCGTCAATTGTTTCCGAATGTTAGCCGTTAATTTCCGTTTCTGCCCCCGGAAAACAAAAGTCTGAGCCTGATTTCAAAAAAACGTCTTGACCTGTTCTGTTCGGATTGCTATATTGCAGCTACATATTAATCACATTGTAATTGAGGATATAGCACGACAAATTTTCATTATAAACAACTTGATGTCAAATAAGGTTTTCAAAGTGTCCAGCGAAAAAAAAACCAAAAACAGTCTTCAGGAACCCGAAGCCCAGGGAACTGCGGCTAAAGTGAAATTCGAAGTCTTCGGTGAAGAGATGATTGAAAAAAAGGTCAAATCCAGCGGAAACAGCGGCAG
>DYRK01000448.1 GCA_020718785.1 Desulfatirhabdium butyrativorans
CAGACAGAAATGTCTGACCCGCCGAATCTTATAAATCATAATGGTCGGTCGCTTACAAACAGTCAGCAGATCGGAAGTTTTCCCGAACTGCCCGCATTTCCGGCGCCAAAGGATAAAAATGACCGTCAATCCGCCGGGAGCGGCCGGGGCGGAAACAGCCGGAATCTCCCTTTATGCAAAGCGGGTTTGCCTATTTTTAGCCGGGCCGCTTTACGTCAAAATCAGAATTGCTGTCTGCGCGTTAATCGCTCTTGCTATTTGAACCGCATTATGGCATGATACCGAATATCTATCTGAAAATGAAACGTTCAACGGTCAACGATAACGAGGTATGAACATAATGAAAGAAAAATATGACCCGAAAGCCGTCGAATCCGAATGGCAGGCATTCTGGGAAAAAACAGAACTGTTCAAGGTCAAGGAAGACCCGCAAAAAGAAAAATATTATCTGATGGAAATGTTTCCCTATCCTTCGGGAAAAATCCACATGGGGCATGTTCGGAACTACACTATCGGCGACGTGGTGGCGCGTTACAAACGGATGCGCGGATTCAATGTCCTGCACCCCATGGGATGGGACGCATTCGGGATGCCCGCGGAAAATGCCGCAATTGCCAACAATACCCACCCGGCACGCTGGACATACAGCAATATCGCCTATATGCGCTCACAGTTGAAAAGCATGGGCTTTTCTTACGACTGGGACAGGGAAATCGCAACCTGCAAACCCGAATATTACCGCTGGGAACAATGGCTGTTTCTGAAAATGTACGAAAAAGGAATGGCTTATCGGAAAGAATCTTTTGTAAACTGGTGCGAACCATGCCAGACCGTGCTTGCCAACGAGCAGGTGGAAGCCGGATGCTGCTGGCGATGCGGAAAACAGGTTCGTCAGCAGAAACTCCGCCAATGGTTTTTCCGCATCAGCGATTATGCCGACGATCTGCTGGATTACTGCGAAAAACTCCCGGGCTGGCCCGAAAAAGTCGTCACCATGCAGAAAAACTGGATCGGCAAAAGTTTCGGCGCGGAAATCCGCTTTCCCCTGGAAAATTCCGATGAAAGCATCACCGTGTTCACCACCCGTCAGGATACGGTATTCGGCGCGACCTTTATGTGTCTGGCTCCTGAACATCCGCTGGTTATCCGGCTTTCAAAAGGCACGGAACAGGAAAGCAGAGTGCGGGATTTTACAGAACGCATCGCGCTTCAGGACCGCTCAAGCAAAGCTCTTGAAAATTATGAAAAAGAAGGTGTTTTTACCGGCGCATACTGCATCAATCCCATGACGCGGAGACGGATGCCGGTTTATACTGCCAATTTCGCACTCATGGAATACGGAACCGGCGCGGTCATGTCCGTACCTGCCCACGATCAGCGCGATTTCGATTTTGCTAAAAAATACGGCATGGACATCATCGTGGTCGTAAAGCCGAAAGATCATGACCTTGATCCCGCGGGTATGTCCGAGGCATACACCGGCGAAGGTATTATGATAAATTCCGGGCAGTTTGACGGTATGGAAAATATAAAAGCGCAGGAAGAGATCGCCGCGTATCTTGAAAAAAATCTTATGGGCAAGAAAACCGTCAATTTCCGTCTGCGTGACTGGGGCATTTCGCGGCAGAGATACTGGGGCGCGCCTATTCCCATGATTCACTGCAAGGCCTGCGGCATTGTGCCGGTTCCTGAAAAAGACCTTCCGATTCTGCTTCCGGAAAATGCCGATCTTCTCGAAGGCGGAAAATCTCCGCTTTCTTCACTTGAATATTTTGCCGAAACAGTCTGCCCGCGATGCAGCAGACCTGATGCCCGCCGGGAAACCGATACAATGGATACTTTTGTGGAATCGTCCTGGTATTTTGAACGCTATTGCAGCCCGGGCTGCAATAGCGGCATGTTCGACCAGAAAGCCGTGGATTACTGGATGCCGGTGGATCAGTATATCGGCGGCGTGGAACATGCCATTTTGCATCTGCTGTATTCGCGGTATTACACGCGCGTATTGAACGATTTCGGATTGGTGAAATTCAAAGAACCCTTCACGCGGCTGCTGACTCAGGGCATGGTCTGCAAAGAAACCGTGGCATGTCCCGGACACGGCTTTCTGTTTCCTGAGGAAGCTGAAGACAGGGGCGGACAGCGTGTGTGTGCGAAATGCGGCAAGCCTGTGATCACTGGGCGTGTGGAAAAAATGTCCAAGTCCAAAAAGAACGTGATTGATCCCAATACCCTGCTTGAAAAATACGGCGCGGACACGACGCGGCTGTTTTGCCTGTTTGCCTCTCCTCCGGAAAAAGATTTGGAATGGAGCGAACAGGGAGTTGACGGAAGTTATCGTTTTCTGAACCGGGTCTGGCGTCTGGCATTGGACTGGCTCGCACTGATAGAAGATACTCCTGCTTTTGAAGACTCGCCGGATACTTTGGAAGGCGACATTCGTGACCTGTATAAAAAAGTGCATCAGACAATCAGAAAAGTGACCGGCGATATTGAAGACCGGTTCCATTTCAACACAGCCATCAGCGCGGTCATGGAACTTGTGAACGCCATGTACAGCATAGATTTGCAGAAAAACAGCGAAATCTGCGAGACCTCACGGGTCTGTGCCGGAGTCATGCGTTTTGCGCTGGAATCTGTTGTGCTGCTTTTGTCGCCCATGGTTCCCCATTTTGCCGAGGAACTCTGGAGAACATTGGGGCATCACCGGAGCATTCTGACGGAATCATGGCCCTCATATCGGGAAGATGCCCTGACAAAAGACGAACTGACCATTGTGGTGCAGGTCAACGGCAAACTCAGGGGGCGTTTCACGGCGGACGCCGATGCGGACGACGAGAGCATAAAGACGCGGGCATTGGCGGATGAGTATGTGCAGAAATTCATCGGAGAAAAGCCTGTCAGAAAGATTATCGTGGTTCAGAAAAAGCTCGTCAATATTGTGATTTGAAAACCTCGATGGAGGAGTGCCAAACTTACAGTTTGGCAAAAATTCCTTTTTTGCATGGGAGCGTTTCTGCAAAAAAGGCCTATTTTATAAAATGGTTTGCACTCCTCCTCCGCAGACAGTTCCCAAAATTCGTTATAATCAGCATTTTTGCACTCCGGGTATTCGGAAAAAAGGGGGAAAATGAGAAACAACTTATTGATTATATTTCTGATATTATGCTTTTCTTCAGCGTGCGGCTACAGATTCTCAGGCGGTGAGCTTTTTCTGCCGGAAATAAAAAGAATTCATGTTGCTGTTTTTGAAAACCGTACCGCTGAAATCGGGCTGGAGACCTTATTTGCCGATGATCTGATTAACGAGTTCACGAAGCGAAGCCCGCTCATCCTGACGGATAAAAGCAGTGCAGACGCGGTTCTCTCCGGTGAAATAAGATCGCTGGAAATCAAATCCCTTTCCCGGAAAGGGACGAATATGAGTCTGGAACGGCAGGCTCGTTTGCTTGTGAACATGAAACTGACGGATTCGAATGGAAAAATCTTATGGTCAGAAACCGATATGTCCGACAGCGAGGCATATCCTGTTCTCTCCGACACAATGGCTACGGAACATCATCGGGGAAATGCGCTTTCGGTGATTTCAAAAAGAATGGCTGAGACGGTTTACAATCGCCTGACCGATAATTTTTGAAACGTGATACGTGAAATGCAAATCAGGTTTCACAGATCACGTTTCGCGGGATATCACGAAGCAGCGTTGACAGACCGGGAAAGGCGGGATATTTTCCGGGCAGCCGTTCTTTTGTGAAGCACTTTTTTTTTGGCGGCTTTATCAATTATGGACTTTGCAATATTCAGCTTTTCGCGGGCTGTTTCAATCGCTGTTTCGCCTACAGCAAGCTGCACCTCTTTGATAATACTTTTGACTCTGCTTTTGACCGCTTTATTCCGCATCCGGCGGATTTCGTTCTGCCGGGCGCGTTTCAGTTCGGATTTATGATCTGCCAATTCTTCAAACTCCTTATTGTTTATGGTTTCCGGTAACGCAGTGAAAATTAATTTCTGGAAGTCTGTATATCGAATTGAAACCGCTCAGTCAAGTTTCTTTTTATTTTGCTGCCGCTCTTCCTTTTTATGAGCCAGCTTTTCTTTATGCTCTGCCAGTTTCCCTTTGATTCCTTCCTTGTATTTTTCTTTCTGTTTCATCAGCTTTGCTTTAAGGTCGTTCTGATATTTACGGACAGCGGAATAACAGAAATAGTAACTTGCCACAGCCAGCGGCAATCCGACGACAATGCCTCCGATTATCAATGCCCAGATAAATTCCGGTGCTTTGGATAATATTTCTGAAACCGTGGAACTGTCAATATTGTCCGTGACCCCGGTTAATTTTCTGAGACCGAGTATCTTTGCCCCGACAAGATAGGTGAATCCGTAAAAAAACGGTGCGGTTATCGGATTTGTTATCCATACGCCCATTGCCGCGGAAATTTTGTTCCATTTCAATATCGCGGCGAAAAATACGGCAATTGGCATTTGAAAGCCCATTGTCGGCGACGCGCCGATAAAAATCCCCAGGGCAAAACCGAGCGCGACCTCCCGCGGCTGTCCCCTGACTGTGATCAGTCTTTCGTAAGCTTTTTTCAGCCAGGCATAAAATCTGCCTGTTTTTTTTTCGTTTTTTTCAGGTTCGTTCTGCATAATTTTTTAAAGTCTTACAATCAGCGGGAGACAATACTATAAATTTTATTGTTAAACAAGAATTTTTGTGCAATAATCAGCGGATTGGAAATTTACAGAAAACACCTGTTTATCCATCCGGCAGGAACATTTCCGGACTTTCCTCGTTCCCAAGCCCCGGCCTGGGAACGCATCTGCGCCCGAAGCCCTGCTTCGGTCCGTCTCACGTCACGGGAAGCCGGGGAACCTCCCCGGCAAGTGCGTTCCCAAGCCGGGGCTTG
>DYRK01000449.1 GCA_020718785.1 Desulfatirhabdium butyrativorans
AGCCGGGGAACTTCCCCGGCAAGTGCGTTCCCAAGCAGGGGCTTGGGAACGAGAATATGGGGCTTTCCTCGTTTTCCTCGTTCCCAAGCCCCGGCTTGGGAACGCAATTGTACCCGAAGCCCCGGCTTCGGGTCATTCAAATCGCAGACGGCAGGTTACGGGAAGCCGGGGCTTCTCTGCAAGTGCGTTCCCAAGCCGGGGCTTGGGAACGAGGAGAAGCCGGGGCTTGGGAACGAGGAGAACGCAGATTTTCAATCGGTTCTTTGTCAATTTCGGTGTCTGCCGGAAATATGATCTCCCGCACCGAAAACAAGTACCCGAGTCCGCTTACGATTTCATCCGCGGGATTGCCCATTTCATAGTAATCGCTGAAGGTGTATTTTTTTCCTTCTTTAAATATGTTTCCTGTCATTGTCAGACTCCTTATGAAGGGAGAGTCCGTGAGTCATGAGTGACTCCTCCGACCACTCTTCCAGCAATCTTCTGATTTCGTTTATTTTGAATTCTTTTGCCGGCTTCCGCAATGTTTCGGCAAAAGGTCCGAATGTCTCATCCTGAGCCAATATATCCGATTGATTCAGAATTTCTTCAACATCCCCTGTTTCTGCAAGTTCAAGCAGTTTTTCCAATGTTTCAGCAGGGGGCAGGGCTATGCAGGGGGCAGGAGACAGGACATCCTCTGACCCGGCACCTCTGACCTCTGACATTTCATACAGCCATTCGACTTTCAGAAAACGCTGAAGCAATTCAAACAGCCGAAAGACTTCAATCGGTTTGGGAAGAAAAGCATCCGCACCGGCTGCCGTGCTTTTCCGGTGGTCTTCCTCATATACACTGGCAGACGCGGCAATGACAATCACATTTTTCAGAGCCGGATGCCGGCGTATATTCCGGATCAGCTCAAAGCCGTCGCCTCCCGGCATGACCAGATCGGTGATAACTGCATCGGGCATGAATTCTTCCGCTTTTTCAAAACCTTGTCTTCCGTCCGCGGCTTCCGCGGTCTCAAAGCCTGCAGGCGAAAGCAGATCCCTGAACAGGCCCCGGTTTTCGGCTTTGTCGTCAACAATCAGAATCTTTGAAGGCTTTCCCTTTATCCCGACAATCTTCTCCGCGGAAACCTGCGGAGCCGCCTCTGCCCCGCAGGTCTGAAAGCGCAGATCAAAGCGGAATATGCTGCCGGAACCGGGCTGACTTTCTGCCTCCAGATTCCCGCCCATGAGTCTGACCAGATTACGGCTGATTGCCAGCCCCAGCCCGGTTCCTTCTGCCCTGCGGTTCGGATCCCCTGCCTGCTGAAACGGATCGAATATTTTTTCCAGATATTCCTGAGAAATACCGACACCCGTGTCGGATATTTCGAAGGTCAGGGGTATGAGGTCAGGGGTATGAACCCGGTCCCCGGAACCCGGCTTCACCCCTCACCCGTAACCTCACATTTCCTTTATCCGTGAATTTCACAGCATTGCCGAGCAGATTCAGAAGCACCTGACGCAGCCGCTTTTCATCGGCGCGGACATAAAGGGGCAGATGCTCCGATATTTCCATAATAAATTCAATTCGTTTTTCTTCTGCCCGTACCCTGATGATTTCGCCGACGCCTCTTATAAAACCGGGAAGATGGAATTCGGTTTCGTACAGTTCGGCTCTGCCGGATTCGATTTTGGCAAGGTCCAGTATATCGTTGATGAGGCTCAGAAGATGTCTGCCGCTCTGTCCGATGATGCCGAGCCCGTCCTGTGAACCCGAAGTCAGCGGGGGATTGTTCCTGAGAATATGGACATAACCCAGAATGCTGTTTAAGGGAGTGCGGAGTTCATGGCTCATGGCAGCAAGAAATGTGCTTTTGGCGCGGTTGGCGGCTTCGGCAGTTTCTTTGGCAAGTCTGAGTTCTGCTTCAGCCTGTTTGAGTTCCGAAATATCGGTTGCGATTTCCAGACGTACCAGACGTCCGTCAACCCATCGGATTGCCTGATCCTGAATATGATACCATCTTTGTGTTGTCCCGTTCTGAAATTCCCATGTGTAAATGCCGGCAGGTCTGCCCTCGGCCAGCAGATACTTGTTGGTGCAGAAGGGACAGGGTCCCGTCTGACCGGACTGCAAAGACTGCCAGCATATTCTGCCTTCCACATCTCCGAATATGTTACGCGTATATTTATTGGCAAACAGGATTTCATAACTGTCCATATCTGCGACATACATTATGGCTGTCATGCTGTTCATCACCGCGGCGAAGCGTTCTTCGCTCTCCGTGAGTGCGGCAGTCCTTTCCGCAACCTGAGTTTCAAGCTGCTGTCTCTGCTTTTCGACCGCGCTGATCCGCCATCTGAATCCTGCGAAAAGACAGCATGATATGAAAAATGCGGACAGCACCCGGGCCCGCCATGTTTTCCACCACGGGGTCAGGATAATCACTTTCACCGACAGCCCCTGTTCATTCCACACTCCGTCATTGTTCGAAGCTTTCACCCGGAAAAAGTATTCTCCCGGATCCATGCCGGTATAGCGGACAACTCTCTGGCTGCTGTCCCTGAATATCCACTCTTTTTCAAATCCTTCCATCATAAAAGCATACATATTCTTTCCGGGAGCCGTGTAGTCCAGCGCGGCAAATTCGAAAGAGAAAATCCGGTCGCTGTATGAAAGCACCATTTCCCGGATATCTGAAACCGGCAGGTCCGATGTGATTACTTTGTCGGATTTCCGAATCTCGGTCAGGACAACCGGCGGAATATATGAATTGTCTCTGATTTCTTCGGGAAAAAATGAATTGAATCCGTTTATTCCCCCGAAAAACATCTCGCCGCTGCTGCTTCTGCAACAGACTCCGGTATTGAATTCATTGCTTTGGAGTCCGTCATCGCTGTCATAATTTTTAAACGTATTCTCACGGGGATTGAATCGGGACAGCCCCTTGTTGGTACTGAGCCAGAGACTGCCCTGCCGGTCTTCTGCTATAGCATAGACAACATCGTTGGGCAGTCCCTCTTTCTCCCGGTAATGCGAAAAGGTTCCCGTATCCCGGCTGAAGCGGTTCAGCCCGCCTAATGTCCCGAACCACATCGTTCCCCTGCTGTCTTCGTAAACGGATTCGAGATGGTTGTTGCTCAGGCTGCCGTGACGCTGCGGATCATTCAGATAACGCGTGAATGTCTCATTTTCCCGGTCAAAGCGGTTCAATCCATAGTCTGTGCAGATCCACAGAATGCCGTGACGGTCTTCGCAGACTGACCGGACGCGGTTATGGCTCAGACTGTCGGGACGCCCGGGATCATGCAGATAAGACCTGAATGTCTCCTTCTCCCTGTCAAACCTGTTGAGTCCGCCGTTCCATGTTCCTATCCATAAGGTTCCCTCTTTGTCTTCAAAGACAGCGGTGACAGAATTCTGGCTCAGACTTTCAGGGTTCCGGGGATCATTCCGAAAGCAGACAAAACCGGGACCGGGATCCGAGGTAAGGGGTGAGGGGTCAGAGGCAGGTTCACCCCTGACCCCTTTATTCAGCCCCTCTGTTGTGCCGACCCATAAAACTCCTGATCTGTCCTCATAAACACACATGATCTGATTGCTGCTCAGACTTCGGGGATTATCCGGATCATGGCGGAAATGGATAAAGACATCACGCTGCCGGTCATATTTATCCAGACCGTCTCCGAAAGTTCCGACCCAGAGGAATCCGTCTTTATCAGCGATTATCGTCATAATGTCATTGCCGCTTAAACTTTCCGGATCCTGAGAATCGTTCATGTAATGGGTGAATTTGTTTCTCCTGCAGTCAAGCCGGTTCACACCGCCGCCGAATGTGCCGATCCACAGAACCCCTGTTTTGTCTCTGTAAAGGATTCCGATATCATTGTTGCCGAGACTCCTGGAATTTGCCGGATCATGGAGACAGGGAATAAATTTTTTTCTGTCACGGTCAAACCCGTTCAGACCTCCCCCGCGTGTAGCCAGCCATAATCCGCCTTTCTCATCTTCGCACACACCTCTGACTTTCTTGTGGTTCAGGCTGTCAGGATTTTTCGGATCAGGCATATACCGGGTAAAACTTTTCCTTTCCCGGTCCAAAGAATTCACACCGCTTTCATAAGTCGAAATCCACAGGATTTCCCTGCTGTCCTCGTACAGAAAATATATCTGATCGCTGCTCATGCTCCCTGGATCTTGCGGATCATGCCGGAAATGGCTGAAAATCCCTTTATCCCGGTCAAACCGGTTCAGACCCCCTCCGTTTGTCCCTATCCACGGGATTCCGCTTAGGTCTTCGCAGACTGCATACACTTCGTCATGGCTCAGACTGCGCGGATTGTCCGGATCATGCAGATAAGATGTGAATTTTTCCGTCTCAGGATCAAAGCGGTTCAGACCCCGGTCGGTTCCTATCCACAGTATCCCGCTGAGGTCACGGTAAATGCAGCGCACATTGTTGTTGCTCAATGTCTCGGGGTTCCGAGGGTCATGCTGATAATGGACAAATATTTCCCCTCTGCTGTCAAACCGCTCCAGTCCGCCGCCTGATGTTCCGATCCACAGCCTCCCGTTTTTATCTTCGCATATTGCCTGAATAAAATTGCTGCTCAGACTGCCGCTGTTTTCCGGGCGGTTTTTGTAAACGGTGAACCGGTATCCGTCATATCTGTTCAGTCCGTCCATGGTACCGAACCACATAAACCCCTTTCTGTCCTGTAAAACGGCTGTCACCGAATTCTGGGAAAGCCCCTGCTCTATCGTAATACGGTCAAATTTGATATGCCTCTTTTTTGCAGAGGTATCCGCGGGATGCCAGACGAGCAGCAGAATCGTCAGCAATATGATTTTCACCTGTATTTTTATATGCCTGTTATTCATAATCGAAAATTCCGATCTGTTGTTGTCAATCAGAATCAGCAGATTGAAAA
>DYRK01000450.1 GCA_020718785.1 Desulfatirhabdium butyrativorans
TATGAATAATTACAAACAAAAACATGCTGCTAAAGGTAATGAATTATTTATTGCCAATTATGAAGCACATCAACAAGAGCAGGGATATATCCAACTTGAAATGAATTATCCGGCTGACCATGCGGTTCGGCTGACAGCACTGACAGGCTGCCAATGAGCCTGTCGTCAGGCTTTCAACATTTCGCACATCAAAACAAAAGAGTTACAAATTAGTCCAACGAATACGCTGTGTCTGTTATTAATCTGTAAACAAAAAGGAAATCAGGAATAAATGCAGCAAAACATTGAAAAGTTAACCACGGAATTAATCAGACTGCCTAAGAGGGAGCGTCTGGAAATAGTCAGATTTCTTCTTTTTCTCGATAACCGGTCTTCGGATTCCGAGGATACTGATTCTGCATGGGAAAAAGAAATCACGGACAGGGTCCGTGCCGTTGATGAGAGAACAGCAATCGGTATTGATTACGATAAAGCAATGCAAAAAATTGAAAAGCGTTTTGCATAATGAACCCTCAAATGAAGCGGACATACTTGATAAAACGATTTGCAAAATCGTTTTACGGCATACTTTTCGGAGGCCCCCGTGCTTCCGCTAACTCAGTTATAATCAGAAAAAAATATTACTATGAAAACAATTTTACCGATAATCCTGCTGACAATTTCAAATGTGTTTATGACTTTTGCATGGTACGGACATCTCAAATACAAATCGCATTCTCTGATTTCGGTGATCCTCATCAGTTGGCTCATTGCATTTGCGGAATACTGCTTTCAGGTTCCTGCCAACCGTATGGGACATGGCATCTACTCGGCAGCCCAGTTGAAGACCATACAGGAAATCATCACGCTGATTGTTTTTTCCGTTTTCTCTGTGCTGTATCTCGGAGAAGACATCCGATGGAATCATCTGGTCGGCTTTGCGCTGATCTGTGCAGCAGCTTTTTTTATCTTCAAAAAATGGTAAAACGGGTTTCAAACCCGTTTTACTGTGATGGATAAATGCAAAACTCATGGCAGTTTCTCGATTATACATAGACCGGGAAGTAGAAACACTTCCGGAAACCATCTCTGTACGGGATCGCGTGAAAGCCGCGTCGGTGAGCGTCTGCGATGCGGACGAAGTGTTCGGAATTCTTTCAGAAAGCACGGATGACCCGGTACAGAAAGGAAAAGAAACACTTTTCCTTACCCGCAACAAGGGCGCATTTATCCGAAAATGTCCGGGAACCCGGCATTATACCTGCTGCGGCTATCAAATCCTGCACATCGGAAATTTCTGCACAATGGATTGTTCCTACTGCATTCTGCAATCATATTTTCATCCGCCGGTGCTTCAGTATTTTGTCAACCGCCAGGACATGCTCCGGGAACTGAAGTGCATGTTTGCAGAAAAAACAATCCGCAGAATCGGAACCGGAGAATTTACGGAC
This sequence comes from Desulfatirhabdium butyrativorans, assembly GCA_020718785.1. Classification (GTDB taxonomy): domain Bacteria; phylum Desulfobacterota; class Desulfobacteria; order Desulfobacterales; family DYRK01; genus DYRK01. Next base: position 1,431 of record DYRK01000450.1, read on the forward strand.
AGCCTGATCTGGGAACAGTGGAGCGATCTTTCGGCAGTTCTGGTGCAAGAATTTGCCGGACAGTCATCCGCGGTGCTGGAATTAAAGACCAAAACCGTGGCTGTTGCCGGACTGAAACCGCTTTGCCACAACCGCAAAACCGTTGCGGCATGGTCATTGAACACCCCGGCGGTTATTTCGGGCGAGGAGCGTCGTACCTCATCTTTAGACGCAAGGCTCGAAGCTGCCGCGAAATGCGAATCTTACGGATATCCGCTGGCATTCCATTTTGATCCGATGGTGATTTACGAGGGATGCGAAGACGAATATGTGAAGGTTGCGGAAAAACTTTTCTCCCGCGTATCTGCGGACAATGTGGTATGGATCAGTCTCGGAACATTCCGCTTTATGCCTGCTTTGAAGGCGATTATCCGCCGGCGGTTTCCGGATTCGAAAATCGTATTCGGGGAATTCATTTCAGGACTTGACGGAAAAATGCGCTATTTCAAGCCGCTACGCATCTCGCTGTATCGTAAGCTCGCGTCGCTGATACATGAAATCGCACCCCGCGTCCTTGTCTATCTTTGCATGGAAGATGAAGACGTATGGGAAAAATCTCTCGGATTCAAGCCTTCTGACCGCGGCGGACTCTGTGCAATGCTCGACGATGCCGCAGCCCGTCTTTGCGGCCTGTCATAATCCGCTGCTGTTACAGGTTTCAGGAAATCAATTTTCACAAGGAAGCAGGGAGGAGATCATACTGTGCCGAATACCTCCGCCCGACGACGCAGTGAAATCTGATTTCTGGAAATCTGTATCTTCTCAGTAGGATTTTCCTACCTGTGAATACTGTTTTTACCCTATTGACTTGCCGTATTTTATGAAATAGGTAAATTAAATTGAATAGTGAGAAATGAACCGTGAATATTCACTTCTCACTTTTCACTTCTCACTTAACAGGCCGCGGCTCAGGAGGAAAAATGAACGGCAAGGTTCTCATTGTTGATGACGAGCCTATTATCGGAAATCTGCTGGAGGGCGGGCTGACCGAGAGCGGCTTTGAAGCCGAATATTTCAACAGTGCTGCAAAAGCACTTGAAAATATTGGGCGGATCAGACCGGATATCATCATATCGGATATCTCCATGCCCCAGATGGACGGATATGAACTGCGGCGCAGGCTCCGTCAGGACCCTGAAACCGCAAGTATTCCTTTTATTTTTCTGTCCGCGCGCAGCGAAATATCGGATCAGATCAAAGAAGGGCTGAAGGCAGGCGCGGATGATTATGTGTGCAAGCCCTTCAAAATAGAGAATCTGATAGAGCATATCAGAAGCGTGACCGAAAGAGCGGCAAAAGCCAGAACCTTCCGTTCACAGGCTGATTTCAGCGGGGACCTGTCCCAGACCCATCTCAACGAAATCATGCAGATTGTGGAACTCAATCATAAAACCGGCGAACTGATTCTGTTCGGAAATTCCGGGGGTGAGAAAGCCGGCAAATTGTTCTTCCGGGAAGGCCGGCTGGTGAATGCCCGGAAAGAAAAATTGGAAGGTGAGGAAGCCTTTTTCAGCCTGAGCGATCATACAGAGGGTATGTTCGAATTTCACGGACTCGCGGTCGAGGCTGCGGAACAGATAAAGGCTGATACAGTAAACCTTCTGCTCAAAGCAGGACAGATGCGCGAGGAAACCCGGCAATTCTGTACGAAAATACCGGGACCTGACGCAGTTCTGAGACTGCGTTCCCGTCAGATACCGCCGGAATCAGACAATACCGCAGCCGCGGAGATGATCTTAAACCTTATCGCCCAGGGAAAGAGTGTTCAGGAGATTATCGCCTGCGGAACAGTCAGTCCTGTGCGCGCAGGTTCTGTGCTGTCCGCGCTGTTCGACGCGGGAATTGCCGATCTGCAGGGACCTGAACCCGCGTCTGAGCGGAACACCCGGCGACCCAAGATAATGCCCGAAACATCGGGCTTTGTCCATTCCGGTGCAGGATCGGCTATTGAAAAAGGCTTTCTGAAAATGCTGAAAAGCTTTGACCGGGGCGCGCTGACAGGGGTTCTGGAAATCAAAGACAGACCTGCAAAAGCCGCTGTTTATTTTCAGGACGGGCGGATTATCCATGCCTGTCACGGCAATCACATTGCCAAAAAAGCCCTTTACAGAATTTTTTCGGAAAAAGGGGGAACCTTCAGGTTCAGACTTCAGCCGGTCTCGGTGAGCCGGACCATTGACGGCAGCCTGAAATCTCTTCTTGAGGAAGGCAGCAAGGAAATCGAAAGCCTGAGACGGCTGAAACCCGGCACTTATGAAAATGTTGTCCGCATCAATCCGCGGGTTCTGGAAAAAACATCCAAAATCGAAGGACGGCCCGGGCTGAAGCACATTCTTTCTCTGGCAGAAAAAAACGGCAGAATCAGAGATATCATCGAGGCTGCCCAGATGACCGATTTTCAGACTTACCGGCATCTGTTTTATATGGCAAGATTAGGTATTCTCTTTGTGGAATCGGATACTGCCGCGCCCGCAGCCCGGATTCAGATTGTCACAGACAGCACCGCGGATCTGCCCGCGGATATTCTTGAGGACAGGAATATTATTCAGCTTCCTCCTTCAGGGTCTCAGGACAGGAAAAATTATTCTGACGGCAGCACGTCTGAAAATTTTTATCACAGCCTGAATTTTTCAAGAACCCTTGCAGCCTCTCCTGATGAGGAGGATTTTCATAAACTGTTCCGGCAGATCACACCCGATAAAGACATTCTCGCTATATTTCTTTCAAAAAAAATCAGCAGGACATATCGGAATGCCGTGAGTGCCAAAGAAAACAACCATAGCGAATATCTGAGAAAACGTCAGCAGACAGGTGCCGGGGATGACTGCATCATCGAAATCATTGACAGCCGCTCGGTTTCGCTGGGACTGGGACTGCTGGTTCTTGAGGCCGCAGACCGGGCAGACGAGGGATGGTCTGTTCCCAGAATACGCGATCATATTGAAAAACTGATTCCTCTGGTCCGGGTTTTTTTTGCAAAAGATACTCCGGCATATCTGGAGCAGAAAGGTCAGATCGGCAAAGTCAGAGCCATGTTCCGCGGACTTATGCAAACCCGGCCCATACTCGGTATCTGGGAAGGCGAAGTGACCGCGGTGGATCAGGCAAGGAGCGAAAAAAGTGTCCGGGAGCGCATGAGCGACTGGATAGAGCGGGGACTTAACCATCCCCGGACCCCGGTCAGAGTCGGGATCATGCACGCGGATGTGCCGAAATGGGCAGAACAGATGAGGTCAATGCTGGAGAGCAGGCTGAACTGCCGGAGCATTCTCATGTCCCGCGTGGGTCCCTCGGGCGGCTCTTACTGCGGGCCCGGGACTGTGGCAGTCGCGTATTTTCCTGTTCCGGTCTCTGAAACTGAAAAGTGAGAATCGAATATTCGGTAGATCGGAAAATCGCAAGATGCTCGTTTTCCTCGTTCCCAAGCCCC
>DYRK01001168.1 GCA_020718785.1 Desulfatirhabdium butyrativorans
ACGGAGATATTGCCGGACGGCTGAAGAAACACTTCGGAGCAGTACCGGAAGCAGTGCAGCGACCCGAAGGCAGCAAAGGCTTCACGCTTCTTCCCCGCCGGCGGGCAGCCGGGAGAACCTTCGCACGGCTGAACCGGCACCGCCGCCTCAGCAAAGACTGCGAATACCTGACGGATACAAGCGAAGCCATGATAAAAACCGCTATGATCGGTCTTATGCTGCGCCGTCTTACGACTAAAACTGAATAGTTTCACTAATTTTCAAACGCCTTCTAGGGACACTGATAGAAATAAAACCATAAACGCCTGACAAAGCGTTGCACCTGGCACGGCTAAGTCCGCGCCGGTGAACCTGCCGTTAAATCAAATTATTTAAGGTAATAAATTTATGCGGAAAAATCCGGCATTAGATAATATCAGAATGGATAAGACAGCATTTTCAGGAGTAGGTTGGGTTTCGTGCCTCAACCCAACCTACTTTACTTTTGAACGCTGCCGTAAAACGGTTTTGCAAACCGTTTCTCCGCAAAAACGATTTGCAAAATCGTTTTACAAAAGCGCAAATTATGCCGAGGGGCAGAATGTTGGGTTTCGTGCCTCAACCCAACCTACTTTACTTAAATGAAAACATATTATAATAATTATCAGTATTACCATAAAAGTGAAATGCGGAAAAATATAATTTATTCAGCAAGATTTTTATAACAGAAAACCGGAGCGAATCGTGGAAAAAATTCTGATTGCAGCAAGGTACTCTGAGGTCCGGGAACATCTGGCGGCGGCGGCAAGGCTTGCCCGTTATGAAGTAAGCATTGCCGGCACCGCCGCGGAAGCGGGCGCAGCCCTTATGAAAGACGAACCGGGCGTGATGCTTCTGAGTGACGATCTTCCGGATATATCTGAGATATTGAACAAAGGAAAGGAAGCGGTCCCTGATCTTAGAATCATCCTGATAACCGAAGAGAATGCGGGTCCCGGAGATTGCAATTACATTCGGATAAACTCCCAGCCGGCTGAAATTCAACAGATTATACGCTTAAATTTTGAACTGCGGCAACTGAAACAGCAGAACTACGCATT
>DYRK01001169.1 GCA_020718785.1 Desulfatirhabdium butyrativorans
CTGCGCCCCTTTTTTTCGGGGCGTAGAGAGGGATATTTTGATGAATCAGAATATCTCCTCTCAAAATCTTACCTTAATAAAGTGTGTTCAACCCTGAAAAAAAGGAGGTTTCATCATGGCGCGTCAAAAATTCCATTTCAACGCAGTATCATGTAAGGCTTTATCTCTGTTTCTCCTCTTCAATGTGTTTTTCCTGATCGGAGGAATTTTTTCTCCGGCAAATGCCGAAGACCCGCCGACTTTTGTTATGAGTTTCGGAACATCCGGTTCCGGCAACGGGCAATTCAACGAACCCCATGATATGGCTCTTGACAGTGCAGGCAATATCTGGGTGGCGGATACAAGGAATCACCGCATACAGAAATTCAGCAGTTCGGGAATTTATCTCAGCCAGTTCGGCACATTCGGCTCCGGCAACGGGCAATTTGATTTTCCCGCTGATATAGCCGTTGACAGTTCAGGCAATATCTATGTCGCTGATAATATGAATCACCGAGTACAGAAATTCAGCAGTTCGGGAATTTATCTCAGCCAGTTCGGCACATTCGGCTCCGGCAACGGGCAATTCAATGGACCGGTTGGCATAGCCTTTGACATTTCCGGCAATATCTATGTTGCGGACACCTGGAATTACCGCGTACAGAAATTCAACAGTTCCGGTACTTATCTGAGCCAGTTCGGAACTTATGGCACAGGCAATGGACAATTCAATCCTACCTTTGCCTTAGCTTTTGACAGTTTGGGCAATATCTTTGTGGTGGATTGGTATAATTGTCGCGTGCAGAAATTCAGCAGCTCCGGTACTTATCTCAGTCAGTTCGGAACTTATGGCACCGGCAATGGGCAATTCAATTTTCCTGCCTATATAGCCCTTGATGCTTCAGGCAATATTTTTGTGACAGATAATAATAACCATCGAGTACAGAAATTCAGCAGTTCAGGGAGTTATCTCAGCCAGTTTGGAACTTCTGGCACAGGCAATGGACAATTCAATGAACCACATGGTATAGCCATTGACAGTTCGGGCAATATCTTTGTGGCAGATCGTAACAATAACCGCATTCAGAAATTTGCTTAT
>DYRK01001170.1 GCA_020718785.1 Desulfatirhabdium butyrativorans
GAAGCCCAGGCTTCCCGTGACGGGAGACGGCCGAAGCCGGGGCTTCGGGCGCAGAGGCGTTCCCAAGCCGGGGCTTGGGAACGAGGAAAGAATCATTCTTTGCAGTTGGGTTTCGTTCCTCAACCCAACCTACTTAAATTAAAGATCAGGAGATTCTCCGAAAAGCTCCTTGACAATGCCTCCGCGTTTCAGTTGTGCGAGAATATCGGATTTCGGCATTTTGACAATCTTTTCCAAATAGGCTTTCTGTTTGTCCATGGCAATCCGGTATAAATTTTCGGATATATTCCATCGGGCGGCAAAATGAAGACGCAGAAAACAGCCGGTTTTATCCATCAGCATCCGGATACGCTCGTCGGAAAATTTATAAAATCCCCGAGTTTTTTGAAGAAGGTCTGTTTCACTGTCAAATCCGGCAACTCCGCCCTCTTTGAATTCCTTATAAAGAAAAAGCAGTTTTTCCAGATACATACGGTCAGACATCTGAGCTAAAAAATCCGCCACCGCCAGCATTTTCCCGAGAAACTCCGCGGTGAGAGATGGAAATACGATTTCCGAAATAGCCACCGAAAGATCAGTCGTCAGAATCATGGCTCTGCCCCAGACAACTTCTTCAGGAGACAAGCCATGTTCCGCGGCGTGCTTTTCCAGAAAATCCATACTTCGCTGAACATGAACGGTAGAATACTTGGCTCCGGTTCCGATACGGTCGTGATTTTCCTGAATATATCCCGCGTCATGAAAAAGCGCGGCAGTCAGCCCCAGCAGAATATAGCGGTCGGCAATATTCTTGCCGTTTAATACAGCCCCGTGTATCAGCCTTGCCATGGCAAGAAAAACGCCCGTGGTATGAAAAAGATTATGGTATCGGGTATTGCATGCCTGATATCCCGGATATTTTCCATAAAAGAGCCTGACGGTCGCATCAAATACAGCATTCACCGGGGTCAGATCAAATGCCGGGTCCATGAGGTACAGAATGGTTCCCGCTTCTTTCAGCAGGGCATCCGGGGAATCTGGCTGTAACATACTGTAAATATTATTATTATCCATTATTTTCCTTCCGGCACCGGCAAA
>DYRK01000451.1:0-3093 GCA_020718785.1 Desulfatirhabdium butyrativorans
CTGTCTTTTGCAGACGGCGGATTCCGGGAAAAAGCCGAATTTGATCTGCGTGACGCCATCCGCAAACGAAATGAAGATCAGCGCCGGGCAAGAACTTTCGGAAGGCATTTTATTGATTATTTTCCTCACCGGGAACTGGGGGTTGTATTGTATGAACAGGGAAAGACAGAAGAGGCAATCAGAGAACTCGAACTTTCTCTGGAAATGGAAAAATCTGCCAAAACCGAGTGCTATATAGACAAGGCGAGAAAATCTCTGATCGAGCAGAAACAGCAGGATTTTTCTCTGCCTGAAATCACGCTTCTCTCGCCTGCACAGCCCTTTCTGACCCATGATTTTTCTGTTTTTATTCAGGGGATTGCCAAAGACTACAGGCAGTTTGTCCGTCATATCACCGTGGGCGGAAAAAGCGTCCGCATTGATGTCTCGGAGCGGGAAATTCCTTTTCGTGTAAAAGTTCCGCTCATACCGGGAGTCAACAGGATTCCCATATCTGCTGTGAATCTGACGGGCAGGACTTCGGAAACAGTTGCGGTTGTTACGGTTGACTGTGCGGGCCCCATGGTCAGCATTGACAGCATTGACAAATCTCTTGCTGAAAACAATGTCACTATCAGGGGGTATGCTTCTGACGATTCGGGCATAGCCGAATTGCTCATCAACGGAGAGACATTTCCGGTTGAAGGAAGACCTTCTGAACTGGAATTTCAGAAAACTGTAACATTTCAGAAAGAACTGACACTCGCGGTTACGGACATTGCCGGAAATGTTACTGTTGTGAAAAAAGACAGTATTTCAGACAAAGAGATTTCTTCAAACTTGCTGGCTTCAAATAAAAATCCCCTGTTTTTGTCGGATGCACAGAACGATTGTCTGCCTGCTACAAGCCCTTTTGTCAAAATAGAACTCAACAAGAGGGAAGCCGGACTCAACAAATCGGAAATCGAATGGACAACCTATCTCGAACAGGCTGTGATAGACGGCGTGATTTCTTCTGATAAAGCCGGAACGCAACTCAATGTCAGCACAAACGGTAAAGAAGAACCCCCCTTAACATGTCTGCGTGAGTATTATCATTTCTCATTCAGAATAAAACTCCTCGACAATGAAGGGGAGAATATCGTCAAGCTGAGAGCTGTAAGCCCTTCACGTCGCACTGACGGGCTGACAGTAAAAATCTATCGAAAAACACTGGCGGTTGAAAGTCCTCAAGCACGGCTTAAACTTGCTTTGAAAGATTTTGATATGACAACAGGCAAAAATGTCGAAGAGAGATTAAGCATAGGTTTTGAAAACCGCCTTTCCGCAGGCATGATCGGACATGAACCCCGAAGATTCCGGTGTGTCGAAAAACTGAATCTGAATCAAAATACAGACAATGAAACCGCCCGAAAAGAAGCGAAAAGACAGGGATTTGATCTTATACTGTTCGGCAAAATTGAAGAACGGACAAACTCAATGGAAAAAAATTCTGTCATTATCAGCACCCGCATAGAAAGCACCCGCACAGAAGATTCCGAACCTTCGGACATTATTGTAAAAGACACAGATGTCTTCGGGGAAGATGCCGACAGAGACAATATTCATGAGATGCTGAAGGCATTGGCAGAGAGGATGAAACTGAAACTCATTGATGAACTGCCTGTAATAAAAGGTAAAATTGAAGAAAAGCCGAAAAAAGATGAGATCATAGTGGATTTCGGCGAAGAGGAAAAAATAAGGCAGGGGATGGAACTCATCGTATATGAGCAGTCAACTGACGGCGACAGCAAGCCGCTTGGGGAGGCGAAAATCAAAGCTGTCAAAGAGAAAATTTTTCATGCTCATGTAACCAAACCGAAAAATACCGAAAAAATTCAACAGGGACATCTTGTCATCACAAAGTGAGGTATCTGTCTCAATGAAACCATATTTAAAACTCATTGTGTTTACATTGAATTTTTCTTTAACAGTCTTTATTTCTTTTGCCGCTGATCTGACGGACAGAATTGAAATTCCCTCTTCGCCGAATCCTGTGGGTTCAGGCGCGAGGGCTTTGGGAATGGGCGGAGCATTTATTGCCGTTGCAGATGACGCCACAGCCGCATCATGGAATCCGGGCGGATTGATCCAATTGCAACAGCCTGAGTTCTCTGTTGTCGGGGCATGGTTTCATCGGGCAGAGGACAATGCTTTCGCCTTCAGGCCGGAATCGTCGGGCGAGCAGACGGTCTCCGAATCCCGGCTGAACTACCTCAGCGCGGCTTATCCTTTTACGATTTGGAATCGCAACATGGTTGTCTCTCTGAATTATCAGCATCTTTATGATTTCAGCAGAGAATGGCATTTTCCGCTTATCACTCCGGGAGAAAACCGCTCAGACGAGTATGTTGACTATGAATCTGCCGGAAGCCTTTCCGCGTGGGGACTGGCATATTGTGCCGAGATCATCCGGGGAAAACTTTCATTCGGATTTACCCTGAATTTTTGGGAAGACGGATTTCATAAAAACGAATGGGAAAACAGGCTGCTTCAGAAAGGAACAGGCGTGAATCAGGGAGAGACTTTTGCCAGAGAGATTCGCAGTTACGACAAATATGCCTTCAGCGGATTTAATATGAATTTCGGAATATTATGGGAATTGAGCGAAAAATTCCATCTCGGCATGATACTGAAGACGCCCTTTGAAGCAGAACTGAGACATAAACATATTCTTGATTCTTCCACTCAATATCCTGAGCTGCCGCCGGCGTATGAATCCGAAACATTCAATACCTTTGACAGAGACGCGGAAATGGACATGCCCATGTCTTACGGTATCGGCTTTTTCTATCGTTTTTCCGATGCGTTCACAATTTCTTTGGATATTTACAGAACCGAATGGGATGATTTTGTTTTCAGAGATGCCGAAGGCAATGAGACTTCGCCGATTACGGGAAAATCGCCCGAAACATCGGACATTGATCCGACACATCAGGTCCGCATGGGATTTGAATATCTTTTTATCAAAGATAATTATGAAATTCCGCTGTGCGCCGGCGTTTTTTATGATCCGGCTCCGGCAGAGGGAAGCCCGGATGACTTTTTCGGATTCAGTATCGGTTCGGGAATCGG
>DYRK01000451.1:3193-4884 GCA_020718785.1 Desulfatirhabdium butyrativorans
GGGGATTGTAGGGGCACGCCGGCGGCGTGCCCTGAATGACATGCGGACAGATCGTTAAAAATATGTAGGTACGGAAACACAAGGGCACGCCGCCGGCGTGCCCCTACAAGGAAATAATCATGCGTTTTTTCAACACCGCAGGTCCCGTCAGATGCACGGATCATTACTGTATTCCGCCGCTGGAACGCTTTGATCTGGAAGAAGTGCTTCTTCTGATTGAGCAGAAAAAATATTTTGTCCTTCATGCTCCCCGGCAGACCGGCAAAACTTCCTGTCTTTTAGCTCTGATGGAATATCTGAATCAGAGCGGAAAATATAAATGTCTCTATGTCAATGCGGAAATGGCTCAGACGGCCCGGGAAGATGTGGAAAGAGGCATGAGAACGATCTTGAGTGAAACAGGTTCCAGAGCAAAAAGCTTTCTGAATGATCCTTTTCCCGAACAAATCTGGCAGGATGTGCTGACTCAGCACGGAGGAAACAGCGCACTTAATCAGGTGTTTTCGCTCTGGGCAGAAAAAAGCCCGCTGCCGCTGATTCTTCTGATAGATGAAATTGATTCTTTGGTCGGCGACACGCTGATTTCCGTCCTGCGCCAACTGCGGGGCGGATATGACAAAAGACCGGGCAATTTCCCGCAAAGCGTCATCTTATGCGGCGTGAGAGATGTGAGAGATTACCGAATTCATTCGGACAAAAGCAAAACCGTCATCACCGGCGGAAGCGCATTCAATGTCAAAGCCGAATCATTGCGTGTGGGGGATTTTTCAGAGGAGGAAGTCATTGCCCTGTACCGTCAGCACACAGAGGAAACCGGACAAGTGTTTGATGAGACATCGCTTGAAGAAGTATGGAGACTGACACAGGGACAGCCCTGGCTGGCAAATGCGCTGGGCTATGAAATCTGCTTCAGAACAAAAGACCGTAGAAACAGGAGTCATTCTGTTACTTCGGAAATGGTTTTGCAAGCCAAAGAAAATCTCATTCTCCGGCGGGACACTCATTTGGATCAGTTGGCGGACAAATTGGCGGAAGAGCGGGTCCGCCGGGTAGTGGAGCCGATTCTGTCAGGATTCGGAAACCCGGAACTCATTCCGGCTGATGATCTCATCTATGTCCGGGACCTCGGGCTGATTAAGACAGAGGGGCATATCCGTATTGCCAATCCCGTTTATCAGGAAGTCATTCCCAGAGAACTGACTTACAGCACGCAACTGACCATCGCGCATGAAACCGCATGGTATGTGCGTAAAAGCGACGGGCAATTGGATATGGATCGGCTTATTTCGGCATTTCAGGAATTTTTCCGTCAGCACTCCCGATCTTGGGTGGAACGCTTTCAGTATAAGGAAGCGGGTCCCCAACTGCTCATGCAGGCATTTTTGCAGCGGATTCTCAATCACGGAGGCAGAGTCGAAAGAGAATACGGACTCGGCAGAATGCGTACCGATTTGTTTGTCTCATGGCCCTGTAAAGGCGGGAATCAGAAAATCGTCATCGAACTCAAAATCCGGCGCAGCGAATCGCTTGAAAATGTGATAAAAGACGGCATTGCCCAGACTCGTGCTTATATCGCCGAATGCGGCGCAGACGAAGGACATCTGATCATTTTCGACAGAAATGAGGCAAAAACATGGGAAGAGAAGATATTTCGCAGGGAAGAGAGCGGGATAAAGATTTGGGGGATGTAA
>DYRK01001171.1 GCA_020718785.1 Desulfatirhabdium butyrativorans
AATTTCGCTCGTTTTAACCTTATCTGTTTCCAAATAAGCCGGACTTTATCTTGAACGTCCTCTGTTCATCTGATCAGCTATCTTACGGATTTCTTCTACTCCTTCTGCTGTCAGATGCTCATCCTTTTCCATCTTCAGAAGAATACGTCTGAATTTTTTAAAATCCACATATTTTTCTGTTTTCAGGGGATGCTTAACGAAAAACGGAACGATGCGCTCTATCAGATGATCTTTTCCTCTTACTCTGTAAGCCATCCGGTCGCCGTGATTCACCCGAACCACGCCGCAGCCGAAATATTCTTTCAAAGCATGGAGAACCTGCACATCGCGTTTGTGCTGCACTACGGTAAATTCAGGCAAAATCTGAAAACCCGTCTTCATATCTTTATGCGGATTGACAGATACATGAAAACATCCTTCACCGTCCACAAACCCTGTAATCCATTGAGCGTCAAGCTTCATCGGACACTCCTAAACGTAAAGTCTCTGAGGGTTCCCGGTGCATCCGGGTCTTCCCTGCGGATTGTCCCCCTGTCTGTCGAATTTTTACTGCCTGTCCGTGACAGACGAGTATCGAACAGTTTTTGAGGAGTTTCCCGCATATAGTTCAGTTTTACTAAGGCTAGCGTATCCCTAACCTTAGGACCGTTCATCCTGTTACATTCTCAAAAATAAATTTGACAATGCGGCTTCGTTTACTGACTGCAAAGCCCTGTATATCGCTATACAGATCGGACTATATCTTCACTATCTGATGTTTCTTTCTCATATAGTGCATGGCGTATAGTCTCTGAGGATTCTTTTTTTGTCAAAGCAGACAAATATTTCCAAAAAAGCCTTTCCTGCTGATTGTCCGCACCTCACGGATTGTTACTTTCACAACACTTATCTTGTGATGAGTACCGGAGGATTCTCGGATTTTCCAGCATATAGCCATATTTATTTACGTAACTACAATGGTCAGTTTTATAGTTACGGCCGCCGTTTACTGGGGCTTCGGTTCAATGCTTCGCTTGCGCTGACAAATCCCCTTAACCTTCCAGCACCGGGCAGGCGTCAGACCCTATACATCGTCT
>DYRK01000040.1 GCA_020718785.1 Desulfatirhabdium butyrativorans
TTTACGCATTATGCAAAAAGCCATGACGATGCAACGGTGCTGGTCTTAAAATAATGCACCTGTCATTCCTGCTTTCGCAGGAATGACAGCGGGGCAGGATAATCGCCCGGATTTATATTCGCCTGCGTAACATCAGATAATAATCTATTGAGAGATAACAATGCTGACAGTTCTGAATATTCTGTTTTTCTGTCTGAGCCTGACCCTTCTGTATCTGGCGAAAAAAGCCGGAAAATCAGAGATGAGCCGGCGGGAACTGCCCGAAGATACCGGCGAGCTGAAAAGTAAAATTCTGGATATGTATCAAGGGGTTGCTGCCAAAGCCGAGCGGATTCGGAACCTGAACGGATCGGCTGTCAGAAAGATCGAAGGGGCAACGGAACAGTCTGTCCGGCAGCTTTCAAGCCTGATAGAACGCCTGAATGCGACCCGAAGCAATACGCTGGGGGTCCTCGATCTGATGAAAAAAAAGATTTCGCTGGATATTGTAAAGGATACGCTCGGAAAAAAATATAACAATGAATCTTCAAGGGCAACTCAGGAAAAATATGAACTGATATTAAAAGAAGCCATCGAGCAGTTGGTGCTGATTATTGAGCGGAAATCGGAAGATACGGCTATGCTCGACGATATCAGAGCGCAGATGGAGGCAGCCGCGGATCAGGCCAGGTTCTTGGCGGACAATCCCGATGACCATATTAAACATATTGAAAGGCAGTTAAGGCAAACCTGTATATTTGTCGAGCATTCTGTTGTGTCTTTAAAAGATGCTATGGATATTGAATCGCGTTTTATTCATTCCACGATTCTTCTGCTGGAAGATGTGATCCTGTCGTTGGTGGAGTCATTCATCCGGTTAAGCGCGACATTGGATAATACACTGGGACAGTCATCTGTTTTCGGCGAAGAATTGGAGGCGATAATTGTGAATCTTCAGTTTGAGGATCTGACAAAGGAAATGTCTCAGTACACACTTCAAATTCTGTCTTCCATCATAAATGACCTGCACGGATTGAATATTGCCGGTCTTTCCAAAGAGGATTTTGCAGAAATTGACTTGCAGCAAAGGCAGACAAAATCGGAAGCAGCAGATGTCAAAACAGAAGAAGAAGTAACCTTTTTTTAAAATGCCGGCGACATTTCCGTACCGGGGTTCAATACCCGATTTTATCGAAAAGCGTAGGGGCATGTCGGCGACATGCCCGTATCGAAAATTCAATAACCGATTTTATCGAAAAGCGTAGGGGCATGTCGCCGACATGCCCGTATCGGAAATTCAATACCCGATTTTATCGAATCGTGAGGGCATGTCGCCGACATGCCCCTACGCGAAAGCAGAGGGCGTTCCCGTGGTTTGCAGGAGAAAAATAAATGAGTAAAATCCTTGTGGTTGATGATTCTCCGGTGGTAAGGAGCTTTCATACCAACATACTGAAGATGTCAGGGTTCAAGGCAGACGGGGCCTGTGACGGCATAGAAGCATTGGAAAGGTCGCTGACTACGCCTTACGACCTCATTCTCTGCGACATCAATATGCCCAATATGGACGGCTTGACATTTATCAGACGGTACAGAGAACAGGAGGAACATGCGCCGATCATTATTCTGACCACACAGGAAGATGAGGTACACAAGGAAAAAGCATACAAAGTCGGTGCAAATCTGTATCTTGTCAAACCGGTCAAACCGAAAAATCTGATTCTGCATATCCGGCTGCTTCTGGGAGGCGAGCCGTGAATATCAGGAATGAAGAGGGGAGACTTATTCTTACCCTTCCGCCCGAATGCACCATAGTGAAAGCGGAAGCAGATACAGACAGGATCAGATCGCTGATTTCAGGAGATATAAAACAGATAGAACTGCATACCGAGGCTGTAAAAGAGATAGATACCGCTTATATTCAGATGCTTTTATCTTTAAGAATCACAGCAGACCGGCAGGGAATTCCTTTAATTATTTCAAAGTGTTGTGCTGAGATTAAACGGGTCTGCGAACTTTACGGTGCGGAGATTCAGTGTAAGGAGATGAACCATGGCAAAAACGATCATGATCGTTGACGATGCCTTGTCTGTCCGTGGATTGGTGAGAATGACCTTGGAAAATGCGGGTTATGAGGTTGTAGAAGCAGGTGACGGGAAAGATGCCTTAAAAAAAATTTCGATGCACAATGTTCATCTTATATTTGTTGACCTGTATATGCCAAATATGAACGGTATGGAACTGATAAAGACATTGAAAGCAGACCCGCTTTACAGACATATTCCTATCGTAGTTCTCACCAAAGAAAGCGAGCCGGACGTGAAGCGGGAGGGACAGGCAGCAGGTGCAAAAGCATGGGTCGTCAAACCGTTTAAACCTAAAACTGTTTTGGATGTTGTCCGAAAAATAATCGGATAAAACGGCTTGCGTCTATTTTAAGTTTTCCTCGTTCCCAAGCCCCGGCTTGGGAACGTATCTGCACCCGAAGCCCCGGCTTCGGGTCGTCTCCCGTCACGGGAAGCCGGGGCTTCCCCGGCAAGTGCGTTCCCAAGCCGGGGCTTGGGAACGAGAAAAATGCCCCCTGACCGGATATGCTTGGGATTTGCCAATCCCAAGCGAGCATTTCGGCAGATATTCCGATCTGCTGACGGTATAGACACAAAACGGACTGCAAAGCCGTTTTACTGTAAAACGATTTTTTAAATCGTTTTAACGGCTTGCAAAGCCGTTTTACTATAGGAGAGAGCGATGTCGAAAACAATTATGATTGTTGATGATGCGGTATCCATACGCGGGCTGGCATCCATGACGCTGGAAAACTCCGGCTATCGGGTCATTGAAGCTCATGACGGACAGGATGCGCTGGAGAAAATTTCCCGCCAGAAAGTGGACATGATCATAACCGACCTGAATATGCCTGTTATGGACGGCATCACATTGATAAGGGAACTGAAGGCAAATCCGGGCTACAAATTTATCCCCATTGTTGTCCTGACCAAAGAAAGCGAACCGGATAAGAAAACCGAGGCTCAGACCGCAGGTGCCAAGGCATGGATTCCCAAGCCTTTTAAGACCAAAACCATTTTAGACGTTGTCAAAAAAGTCATCGGATAAAATTTTTTAAGGTGCGGGGTTCGGGGTAAGAGGAAGGATGAACCCCGCACCCCGCACCCCGAACCTCATTATGGACAAATTTACAGAATACTATCGGAAACAATTCTATCAGGAAGCCAGAGAAATCCTTGAGCGGGTGAGCAATGATACCCTCAGGGCTGAAGCTGATCCGGAGAACCATGAGCTGCTGAATGCCATTTTCAGAGGCATTCATACCATCAAGGGCAGTGCAGGTTCTTTTGAACTGGAAGAAATTTCAGCGTTTGCCCATCACTTTGAAGGACTCCTCAGCGCGTTAAGAGACGGAAAAATATCCCCGACTCCGGAAGTGACCGATATCATTCTTGCCGGTTCCGATCACATTTCCCGGATGATCGAAGACTATGAAGCGGGACGGGAACCTGTCCCTGATCCGCAGTTGACAGAACGCTTTCTGTCTTTTTCCTCTGCATATCGGGATTCGGAAAAAGAACAAAAAACAGATTCCGACAAAGCTGCTGTTCCTATTCCTGTGGAGATTCCGCTGCCGCCGGAAGTTCAGCAGGCTTTTCAGGAAGCCGTATCCATAGGATTATATGCTTTCCGGGTAAGGCTGAGATATTCCTCGGAGCTTCTTGAAAAGGGCTACGACCCGCTGGTTTTTCTGCAAAATCTGAAGCGATCCTGCACATTTTATCATGCGGTGAAAGTCGCTGCGCCGGTCCCGGAAATAAAAGAATTCGATCCGCTGACGCTGTATCTCTACCCCACCGTGTATGCGGCAACCGCGCTCACGGCAGCCGAAATCTCGGAACTGACATTTGATCCTGCTCTGGTCTTCGCGGAAGAAGTTCATATCAAGACAGACGAACTAGGTTCCGAGCCTCTGCACGAATTCGTGGACAGTGCTGCGGAACTGCTTGAATCACTTGAAAAAGCAGTGATTGAATATGAAACAAGCGGATCCCGGGAATCTCTCAATGAGATTTTCAGAGTAGTGCATAATTTCAAGGGAGATGCAGACCTGATCGGACTTCAGGAGATCACTGTATTTGCCCAGACATTGGAATCCCTGCTGGAGCGGCTCCGCAACGGAACTATCCGCCGGACATTTGCTCTGGTTGACGTGATTCTGCAATCCGTTGATTTTCTGCGCCAGAGTGTCCTGAAACTGAGTCAGGGTATAAAAATTCCCGAATTTCCGCCCGTATTTGATACTCTCAAGCAGTATGCCGCGATGAAAGAAGATATGGACCGGAAACAGTATCTTCTGAAAGACATTTCTCCTGATCTCAGAGAAGTCTTTACCGAGCAGACAGCCCAGTACAAACAGATTCTCATCGCCTACGGCAGCCCCTTTCCCTCTGATGAGGAAAAACAGAAAATCATCACAAGGGCATTGAAAGGGCTTGCAAAAGCTTCAGCAGTAGTAGGACTGAGAACTCTCAGAGAGCAGGCAGAAAAAGCCCTTGCCGCAGCCGGACAGCAGGATGTTCAGATATTTTCCGAAGTCGTGGAAAGAATCACTTCTTTTATTGTCAGTATCGGCGAAGAAGAACCGGAGCCTGAACCTGCGGGCAGAACCGTTCCGGACGATGCCGGCATGGTCAGGAAAAAAGAGACAGAGCCGGAAAGCCGTACTATGCGGATTGACGAGCGGAAAGTGGACCAGTTTACCAATATGGTAGGCGAACTTCTGATTGCCCGCAATACCTACACCCATCTTCTGAAACAACTTGAGAGTGCAGAAGTGCCTGCGCGAAACACAGTAAAACTGCTCAAAGACAATCTTCATCTCTTTTCCCGGCTTACAAACGATATTCATCACGGCGTGATGTCTCTGCGGATGATTCCTGTGGGAAGAGTATTTCAGAAATTCAGCCGGGCAGTCCGGGATATTGCCAGAAAGCAGAAAAAAGCCATTCAGCTCCTGACCGACGGCGAAGACATCGAGATTGACAAAAAAGTGGCAGATATGCTCTCGGACCCGCTGATCCATTTGGTGAGAAATGCCTGCGACCACGGCATAGAACCGCCCGAAGAGCGGAATGCTGCCGGAAAGCCTGAAAAAGGAACAGTGATTATCCGTGCCTCGCAGGAAGGAGGAAATCTCTATATCCGCATCATTGATGACGGCAGAGGAATTGACAGACAGCGGATTTACGAAAAAGCAAGAGAAATGAGCATGGATGTCAGATCCCCGGATGATCCATCGGTGCCGGATATGATTTTTCTGCCCGGTCTGTCAACCAGCAGAGAAATTTCAGATATTTCCGGCAGAGGCGTGGGATTGGATGTAGTCAAAACCACGGTGCATTCATTAGGCGGTGCGGTGCGGGTGATTTCCAATGAAGGAAAAGGCATGGAAGTCACGCTTTCCATTCCTATGACATTGGGAATTGATACAGTTCTTTTTGTGGAAGCCTGCGGCACATACTATGCCATACCTATCGAATACATTGTCGAAACCCTGAAGATTCCTTTGAAAAAAATAAAAAAAACAGGCAGTAAAATGTTCTTTTACCATAGAGGGGAAGTTCTGCCCGCGGAGCGGCTTGAAACGCTTCTGAACAGCAGTAAACAGGTTGCAGGTTGCAGGTTGCAGGTCACAGGTTGCAGATTCCCCCGGCACCCAGCACCCAGCACCCAGTCCCCAGTACCCAGCCCCCGGCACCCTCTGTCCCGTAGTGATAGTCAGAACGGTCCGGGGAAAATGCGGTCTGCTGATTGACCGTTTAGATAAAAACATCGAGGTTGCGATAAAGCCTTTGCCGGGAATTCTGGCAGGCATAGATATCTTCAGCGGGGTCAGCATTATGGGAGACGGAAAAGTCTTTCTGGTACTGGACCCGGGAAAAATTTTTCAGGAGTCTGTTTTATGATGCCCGATTTTATCAAACGAGTGCTGAAATTTCATTCCAGCACTCCGGAAATGCTGATCCGAGGAAAGGTGTTGCTGAAAAAAAACAGAATCAGATTTATCTTTCCGATACTCATCAGCATTATTCCCATGACGGTTTTTTTATTCATGGTCACGGGTCCCCTTCATGCGGTACTCGGAATGCTTATTCTGACATGCTGTGTGCTTTTGTCTCTGAAAATATTTTACAGTTTCATCAGACAGTCGCTGAAAGAGACCCGTGAACTGATACCGGAAATCGTTCAACGACTGTCCGGTGTGCAGAAAAAAGCCGAAGAGGAAACGGTAAATATTATCACATTGCTGCATTCGATCATCCGGAGAAGCAAAGAAGGCTCGGAAGAGGCAAATGCCGTAGTCGCGTATTTCATGGGCAGCGAAAATGAAGGCGACAGTTATTTCGGTCCCAGTTATGTTTCCAGAATGCTTCAGGAAAACGAAGCTGCTGTGACGAAAGCCAGTTCCGTGTTCCGTGCCATCGGACAGATCAACCGGGATTTTCTCGCGAATCTGAGAAGCATCTTCAACAAAATCGAAACTATCAATCAGGCAGTTTCGGAGATAGACAAAATTGCGTTCCAGATCCGAATTCTGGCATTGAATGCAGCTATAGAAGCAGCCCGTGCAGGAGAAAGCGGCCGCGGTTTTTCAGTAGTTGCAGAAGAGGTGCGCCGGCTTGCCGACCGTTCAAGTGAAACGGCTGCGAATATCGAAAAAATCGTCGAGTCATCCATGAACCTTGTGAATGAACTCAAGAGCAATATTGACGAACACGGAAATATCGGAGATTTTGAAATAGATGAGACAGAAAGGAACCTGAAGGAAACTTTTGAGCGATTCAAAAAATCCATAGACAACATATCGGAAGCCATAGATGTCCTGACGCGGAATTATCAGGTCATATCGAAAGACATTGAAAATGCGAGCATATCGCTTCAGTTTCAGGATATTATCCATCAGGAAATCGGCAATATCAGCACCTCGGTTATGAATATTCTGTCTCAGTTTGAAGACGTCAGCAACATATTGGAATATTCCGAAAAAAATGACAACAAAGAAGATATGTTCCCGTCTTTGTCAGCTATTTCGAAATTCGGAAAAGATGCTGATCTCAAAAAACAGTCAGATCATGAGGATCAGGAAGGCGGCGTTGAGTTTTTTTGAGACTGAATATCGTAGAGAAAAGAATCGAAAATGATACGATTTACAGATAAGATATCCGAAGCCATCGGAACTCTGACGCTTCGCTATCCGTCAAGAATCAGGGATTAGGCGGTTATCGAATCAGAAAGAATCAGGAATATATAATGCACTCATTTGAAAAGATTTTATTGGTATCGAAAGAAGATATTGAACTTGAATCGAGAGGCGTAAAGGAAATCAGTTGGGATGACCTTTGGTTAAATCCGAGACGATTAAGAGGCAGTGATTTCCTGATGCGTTGGTCTCAGGGCGTTTGGAGTGAAAAACGCTTGAGCGATGCGGTTAATCGGACGAATCAGTTTTATGCAATTCCTTACGGACCGAGCGGAACAGCCCCGACAGATGATGTGAGAGCCTTTGAACTTTATTTTGAAAGACTTGAAGCTGCCGGACTTGGGAATATAAAACGTCCTGACTTGCTGATTTTTAACATAGCAGAAAAATTGCATGTTGACAGTTTTTTGAAAGACATTGGCGGGAGTAAGGAATTACCTTTCATAGCTGAAAATGAACTTCAATCTCTTATCGGAAGAGCAATTATGGCAGTCGAGTGCGAAAATTCACTTTGGGTTGCAGAAAAAATGCCCGGCTACAATATGCCGATGAAGCCTCAGAAAAGACTTGGCGGCAAGATGGGGCTTGCCAAGAATACTGTTCTTCCGACAGTAATTATCAAAGAACAAGACCGTATTCCGTTGAACAGATGGCAAACAGAAAACAATATCCCTATACACATCTGGCATGTTTTCTTTGACAAAGCCTACGGATTGGCTTTTGATGAAGCTGAACGCCTTGTAAGGGAAGGTCTGATTGAGCCGACAATCCAGATATTTCAGGCTCCGGGCGGAGCAACGACTAAAAAAGCCATTTACAAATTTTATTACCATTATGCTTATCCGCTCGGAATTTCAACGGAAAAGCCGACTTTGGTTCCTGATTATGTTCAGGATAAGAACGGACATATTCTGCCATATATAAAATTTGAAGGCAGCTCACTTCAGATTACCCAAAATACTTTAAAAATTCTAAACGGTCTTTAACAGGTTAATGTAATGACAAATCAGAAACTGCCCAAAAACTGGCACGAAAGAGAGAAACTTCGTGATAAAGGTCAGTTTTGGACGCCGGAGTGGGTTGCAGAAGCAATGATTTCATATATAGCGAAAGACACGGATTTGGTTTTTGACCCTGCTGCCGGAAGAGGCGCATTCTTTAATGCCTTATTAAATATCAATCCCTCTGTCACTTATTTCGGAACAGACATTGACGAAGAACTGTTACAGGATGAAATTTATAAAAAAAAGGCTTGCGTTATAGAACTTCGGGATTTCATAAAGAGTCCGCCGAAACAAAAATTTAAAGCAATTATCGCCAACCCGCCTTACATAAGACATCACCGTATTGATGAAAAAATGAAACAGTTTTTAAAAAAACTTTTTGTAAATATTACGGGTTTTACAATTGACGGCAGGGCGGGCTATCACATTTATTTTTTTATTCAGGCATTGAATCTGCTTGACAACAACGGCAAATTGGCTTTCATTATGCCTGCCGATACATGCGAAGGCGTTTTTGCAAAAGAACTCTGGAGATGGATAACCGATAATTTTTGTCTTGAATGCGTTGTTACATTTCATGAAAATGCCACACCTTTTCCGAATGTTGACACCAATGCGGTTATTTTTTTCATCAAAAAAACCGGACCGGTAAAGACAATTCAATGGGTAACAGCAAATGAAGCCTATTCGAAAGATTTTTTTGATTTTGTTCAGTCGGATTTCAAAAATAAAGAGTATTCAAGCCTTGAAATTGTTGAGCGGGATTTAAAAGAGGCATTGGAAACAGGTTTGTCAAGACCCGAACAGAACCATTGCGATTTCAAATACCGCCTGAAGGATTTTGCAAAAGTGATGCGAGGTATCGCAACAGGTTCAAATGATTTCTTTTTTCTTACAAAGCAGCAGGCTGAACAGCTTGACATCCCGAATGAATTTCTCAAACCTGCAATCGGAAGAACAAAAGATGTCACAGGAGACAGACTGACAGCAGATGATATCAGAAAATTACAGGAAAAAAATCGCCCGACACTTTTACTTTCGATAAACAGTAATACTGTCCCTGAATCTCTTGCCGAGTATATTAAAAGAGGTGAAAAATCGGGTCTTCCGGATCGTCCGCTCATTAAACAACGCAAACATTGGTATAAGATGGAACAAAGAGAAATTCCGCCGATATTATTCGCTTACCTCGGCAGACGAAATTCGAGATTTATCAAAAACGAGGCGGAAGTTGTGCCGCTGACCTGCTTTCTATGTCTTTATCCCAAGTGTTCGGACGAGGTATTCATTGCCAATCTTTGGCAGGCATTGAATCATCCTGAGACAATAAAAAATTTAAGACTTGTAGGCAAAAGTTACGGTTCCGGAGCGATCAAACTGGAGCCTCGCAGCCTTGACAGAGTTCCGATACCGGAACATATAGTAGAAAAATATAATCTCAAGCAGAAATATGAAAGCAAAAACAAGCAGCTTGAGCTATTTTGATATTCTTACCGCGTATAGACTTCCAGAAATCAAATTTCACTGCGTCATCGGTCGGAGATATACGAAAAGTATGATCTCCTCCCTGCTTCCTTGTGAAATTCAATTTCTGAAAATCTATAGTACGATTTTGCAAATCGTTTTACAGTAAAACGACTTTGCAGGCCGTTTTGTGTCATTACCGGCAGAAGAGAAACGATTTGAAAAATCGTTTTGCAGTATTTTCTCGTTCCCAAGCCCCGGCTTGGGAACGCACTTGCCGGGGAAGCCCCGGCTTCCCGTGACAGGAGACGGCCCGAAGCAGGGGCTTCGGGCGCAGATGCGTTCCCAAGCCGGGGCTTGGGAACGAGAAAAAAAATCGTTTTACACCCCGGATATGGAGATGGCGGGTTTCACCCATCCTGCGATTTTAAGAAATTTTCCTGATAAAATAAGGATTTTCCTAATATGCAATGTCGTTTTAATCAGATATAAAACAAAATTTTATATATTCCGATCTATAATGACAACTGTTATTTGCACAGGAATAGGAGAAACCCTTAGCCATGAATATGTTCTTATCGAAAATGTTTTCCGGAAGAAGGAGAATTCCTGAAAAAGCAGAAAGTACAGCGCCAGTATTGCCGGAGGAAGCAGGGGCGAAAAATTTTTCGCCCCTTACAGCATCGGATGAAAAAAAATCTCTTATCGGGAATATCGCTTCAAATGAGAATACCATCCTGTCAGAGTGGAAGAAAAGCCTCTGCGCCGCCTTGCACCCGGATACACTGGAAAAAATAGGTGAAAAAAAGCTGACTGAGCATACAGCGCATTTTCTGAAGTGCTTTACCGAGGAGTTTTCCGAAAATAACAGATTCGGAAGCCATGAAGAAACAGGATGTTCCTGTTCCGCCGAAATTATTCGAAGTATCAGCCGATGTCATGCAGAACTGGGACTTCAGCCCCGTGAGATATTGCATTTTCTGTCCTTATTCAGAGATACGCTTTTCAGATATATCCGGGAAACAGGGGATGCTGTTCCTGCTCACATTGTCTCAGAGATGATTCAGATAAACAAAGTGAGCGCAATGCTGGAGACTATCTTGACGGAGACATTCTTCAAAACCCGTGAGTCTCAGATTATAACGCCGGTCATACGGAGCCTGGAGACGCTGTGCTGCGGAAGCGATCTCATCGTCAATTTTGTACAGGGACTGAATATCGTAGAAAAAAGAATCGAGCATGATACGATGTCGGTCATTTCTGCATTGCAGGAGATTGTTCAGAAAAGCCGGGAGGGATCGGAACAGGCAAATGCTGTTCTTTCCCATTTTCTGGGAAATTCGGATAGTTCAGACAGACAGACAGACAACAGTTATGCAGCGAGGGTGATGCAGGAAAACGAAGCTGTGCTGAAGAAGGCGGACAGCGTGTTTCAAACCCTTGATGAGATAAACCGCCATGTATCGGAAAGTCTGAATGCCATTGTCGGCAAAGTAAAAGAAATTCACCGTGTTGTAGGAGATGTGGATGAAATTGCCTCTCAGTCGAAATTGCTGGCAATCAACGCGGCTATCGAGGCATCCCGAGCAGGAGAAAAAGGAAAGCGGTTTTCCGTGGTGGCAAATGAGATGAAAAATCTTGCCGATATGTCTGCACAGAGCGCAGTCAGTATCAGTGAATCCGCAGAAAAATCTATGGAACTTGTAAACTCCCTGAAGCATAAGATAGACAGACAGATTGCCGAAGGGACTTCCGAGATGGAGAAAGCGGAGAAAAATTTTAAAACCGCATATAAGCAGTTCAGAGAATTTACAGACAAGATATCGGAAGCTATCAGAACTCTGACGCTTCGCTATCAGGTCATTGCCGAAGATATTGAAAATGCTACGGTAGCACTTCAGTTTCAGGATATGATCAGTCAGGAAATCGCTGAAATCAATGCTTCAATGATGGATTTCAGATCAGAGATAAAAGATATCTGCAATATCTGGAATTCATCGGAAAATATCTGTGATGCAAAAGCTGCCGTTCATCCTCGGCAGACCTTGCTGTCCGGGGAATCCTCCTTGCGTTATACTCCTCCTGTCCGTGAACAGAAAGGAGATGATGTCGAGTTTTTCTGACCCTGTTTCTATCCCGTCATTTCGGGTTAAAAAAATTCGCTTTCTGATTTTTCCCGGAATGGCGGGCAGGAAACACAAAATCCGTCAAGAATCAGGGATTAGGCGGTTATCTATAGTACGATTTTGGAAATCGTTTTACAGTAAAGCGGCTTTGCAAGCTGTTTTGTAACTATCTCATTGAAACGATTTGCAAAATAGTTCTACGGCAGATTACAGATTATAAGGGAGGCAGATATGCTTACATCGGTCAAAAAAGCAGGAAACCGGATCATCCTGCGGATTAATGAGAATATCACAGATATGAAATCAGGCGAAGAATTCAAAGAAACACTGACATCCCTCTATAGCCAGGGAGAAAGAGAGATTGTCCTTGACTTCGGCTCGGTCAACGTGATCAGCAGCCACGGTATCGGCAAAATTTTAATGTTCTATAAACGGCTGAAAGAAGCCGGCGGGCAGATGTATGTCGCGCCGCTCAATCCGAATATAAGAGAGATATTCGAAGCTCTTATGTTAGACAGGCTTATTCCTGAGATAAAACTGTGAAAAGTGAGAAATGAGAAGTGAGAAGTAAGAAGTGAGAAATTTGAAGATATTAGTTGTGGATGATGAGGAAGCGTTTACTAACCTCATGTCCGATGTCCTTAAGAAAATGTTATATGATGTCCGCACCGCCAATTCCGGTTCCGAAGCATTGGCTGCCGAATACGAATCGCCGGCAGATATTCTCATCACCGATATCGATATGCCGGATATGAGCGGTCTGGATTTGACGGAACAGGTGCTGCAAATCCATCCGGACACGATTATCATCGCAATGACCGGACACGGCAGAATCGCCGATGCCGTGGATTTTATGAAGCGCGGGGGATTTGATTACCTGCAAAAACCGGTAAGTATGGTCGCAGTCCGGCTCGCGATTGAGTCTGCGGTGAACCGATGGCGCCTGAAAGATGAACTCAGGCAGGCAGAACAGCGGTATTACAATCTTTTTGAAAACGCGCCTGTAGGCATTTACCAGTCGTCTGCTGAAGGAAAATTTATCTGTGTGAATCCGGCAATGGCACGGATCTTCGGCTATGTTTCCGCCGAGGAACTGATCTCCGGCGTGACGGATATCGGAAGTCAATTGTACCTTGATCCGGATGACCGGAAAGTTTTTCTCGGCAAACTTCTCAATCATAAAGGATGGCTGTCTGCTGAAAAGCAGTTTTTCTGCAAAAACAGAAGTATCATTACCGTCATTATCAAAACCCGTATGGTCCGGGATGATGAGGACATACCGCTTTATATCGAGGGCTTTATCGAGGATATAACAGAGAAAAAGAAACAGGAAGAATCTTTCCGTCTGGAGATGGCACGGGCAAAAGAGATTTATGAACGGCTGCTGCAACCCAGTCTCCCGGCCATGAGGGGGGTGGGAATCTATGTAAAATGCCTGCCTGCCAAAGCCATCGGCGGAGATGTGGCAGAAATTCTGAAACTTGATGAAGAAACACTTCTCATTTTCCTTGCCGATGTTACAGGGCATGGGATTCCCGCAGCCATGACCGCGAATACGCTCAAAATGCTCTTCAGGGAAATTGCGGAAAACAGCAGCGATCCTGCCGAGATATGCAGCCATCTCAGCAAGACTATGTATAAAACCATCCTCCCGGACGATATTATTGCTGCATTCTGTGCGCGGATTGATCTGAAATCCCTGATGCTTACCTATTGTCTCTGCGGAGTTCCTTCTCCTGTCATAATCAGAAAGCATGAGCGGCTATCTCTCGAACCCACCGGATTTCCCATAGGTGTTTTCGGGGACGCGGCATACCGCAACAATATTCTCCGGCTTCTGAAAGAAGACATTCTTGTCGCTTTTACCGACGGGATTACTGAGGCATTATCCGAAACCGGGGAAATTTTCGGATCACAGGGTGTGAAACTCGGCATCGGGGAAGGAGAAGAGAGTAAGTACGGAGCGGTGGACAGCATTTTCGAGGAAGTTATCCGCTTTCAGGGAACAGACGAGGATTTCAAAGATGACATTATTATTCTGGCGGTTACCCTTTTTGAAGAAGATGACTCCTGTTCTGTAAAAGCATGGAACCGCTTTTGCGAACCGGACCGATGTTTTCTGAAAATCAAAAGCAGGTATGTTGATGTTGACGGGGTGAGTAATTTTTTTATAAAACAAGCTGCGGAAAAACTGAAAATCCCATCCGATTGTCTGGAAAAGCTCAAAGTCGCATTCTTTGAACTGCTCACCAATGCTATGGAGCATGGAAATCTTGAGATGACCGCATTGAAAAAAAGTCCTGAAATTTATGATTCGAAAGACTATCTGAAAATTTATCTGCAACGGCAGAAAACCGAGCCTTACAGCGAAAGACTGATACAGATAGAATCTCTGTACAGAGCCGGGTATCTGGAAATTTCGATAGAAGATGAAGGCAGGGGCTTTGATCTTGACTGCATTTCCGATCCCACAGATACGAATAATATCTCCCGTCTGACAGGCAGAGGAATCTATATCGCAAAAATGTCTGCGGATCAAATGGCTTATAATACCAAAGGCAACAAAGTGATTTTGTCAAAAAGAATCACTAAACAGTGATCTGTCAACGTCCGGTTCCGGGAAGAGGGAGGAATGCGGAAATGAAAAAATAAAATCTCCTTCAGGATTTTATTTTTTCTTTTTCGCATATTGCCGGCAACTTATGTAGAGGGTGTTTAAAAATCAGTTTCAGTCCCATAGAGGGTGTTTAAAAATTATTCTTAACACCGTCATAATCTGAGCTTTTGTAAAACGATTTTGCAAATCGTTTTTGCGGAGAAACGGTTTGCAAAACCGTTTTACGGCAGCGTTCGGAAGCTCAGATTATGCCGGTGGACAGTATAGTATCAGTCCCATAGGGACTTTTGAAAACAGCCCGGCAATTCATTGCCGGGGCTGCTGATTATCCCGGCGGATTCCGGCCCCGGCAATGAATTGCCGGGGACTAAAAAAACGGCATGTTCCCGATCATCCTGCATACGCCCCGGCAATGAATTGCCGGGCTATTTTCAGAAGTCCCTACAGGACTGATACTAATTTTTGAACACCCTCTTACAAGAACCTGCGGAATAATGATTTCAATCTCACGCTCCAACTGATTGCCTTTTCCGCTGCCTCTGCCCCGGTACATTCCTGCAGGAATTCCATGAAGTTGTTTTCAACCGAAAACATGGTAATCAGACATAAGATTCTGCCAGCATTGGGAAAACTTATTCCTCGTGTTCCCGATGAAGTCATAATGATAATATCTGCAAGATCGCCTCTCTGCGAAATACCTGCGATGCGTTTTTTCTGCTTTTTTTCATAGTCAGATGCAGGACTCACCATATCGCGTTTGACTGAGGGCAGCGAATCTGCGTGAAGGCAGATAACATCCGGTGCGTGAAATCTTTCTCCATTCGGAGCAGATGCTTTGCAGGATGCGGCGATATTATCCCTGAGTGTTTCTACGGATTCTTTATTCTGAATAATAACAATGGTCTGTGTTATAAACGGAAACGCCGAGATAAATAACCGCAAGTATGAGAAGAAAAAGAATATTGACCTGATCGGTGCCGAAATAGCGGCTGAAACTGTCAGGTCTGAAATACAGGCTCAAAGACGCTCCCAGCAGCACTGCGGCATAGAATACATTGCACATTCCTCCGAATTTTTGGGATTTTCGGATCAGAATTGCTATGCTGAGAAGAAGCGGAGTAAACAGAATTATGGCAATCCTTGTAATATCAATCCTTGTAATATCAATCCTTGTAATATCAATCGTTTAAATGACTCAGCGTTCTGACATCTGTTTTCTTTCCGATCACTTTGACGGTATCCGTACCGGTAAACCGGACATCTCCCGCGCTTCCGCTGACCGTAATTTCGACAGCCTCGCCCGGTTCGAGAAGGGCGCAGACCTGTTCTCTGTCGAATTTTACCGTGAGATCAGGAATGCCGTCATTGTCGTAATCGCTTAATACAGCCTTTTCAGCACAGACGGTTCCGTTCAGGGCAACAGAATCAACAAGTTTGTGCGGTGTGCCTGGATAGTCATTTATGAAATAGTACCGCCCAGCCTGCCGTACAGTTTATGGCAACCGTAAGGTGAAATAATTAAGTCAGCCGAGCGGCGAGAAGACTCACTCCGGTTTTCCCAATGCACCGTCCAATACTGTCAAGTCACGCTTTTCACCTGATGTGTACTTCAGAATGTATCTCGGAATCATATCGGGCCACGTTTCATCATAACTGTATCCTTCAAGCATGTCTAACAGTCCGTTCTTAACATAGAGGAGAAAACCTGCCCCGTTCTTCAATCCCGGAATTTCGGCAACCACATCGCCGAATCGCAGATCTATATCATATATTTGCAAGGGTGCCCTCCTGATTTCAAAATAGGTATAGAATCCTGCTCCCGTCATTTCCCGCCGGCGAACATAACAGAACTCTGTCTGACTATTCAACCGAACAAGAAAAGGGTGTGTCCCCTGCAACAGTTTCTCCAAGACCGCTCTCTCTAATTCACTGAGGTTTATCATTTGAAAGCTGTTCCTATTTTTGTGACACCATTAATTACATTGCCGCGCACAGTAATAGTCTCCGTACCGACTTTCACTGCTCTCTCGAAAACACCTATTATACCATCAGACGCTACCGCAGCCTCTGCAGCTTCCTGTATGGCTTGAAATGCCGCCTCTTTAGAACCAAATTGATTAACAAGCGGTTGCAAACCGTGTCTTGCCTGATCAAAGATTACCGTAGGATTCTCCGGCATTAACCAAGCCCCCAAATAGTAAACCGGACGAATCCGCCGCATTAAGTGGATTCCCCATCACATACGCATAAAGATTTATCCCCCCTTCCAGCCCAATCGGATCCGGAGTTAAATACCTTCCCGTACCTGGGTCATAATATCTGTGCCAGTTCATACTACCGGACAAAAAATTATTTCAGGTCGCATAACTTATGAGATTTAAAAAAATATTCCGACGGGACAGAGAAAACCCGAACCGCTTCGGCGAATTCATCAATATACTCGCTCATATTGAGAAGAATCCGTCTGAGATGACCGGATCCTTTTTTGAAAATACTTTCGGCACGGTATCCGTGCTTTTTGACTGTGACCGGTTTTATCTCATTCAGACTGTCACCGATGAGGTAAACCCGTACGAAAGCTGTTACTGCGATTCCGGGCAGTCTGCTTATCCTGCCGAAATCGCCGGGACGGGCAGATTCAAATCTGAAACCCCGGGTTCCGAGGCAGGCAGACATTGTTCCGGTCTGCCGTCGCTCTGCATAGATTTCCGAAGCTTTCTCAGGAGCATCGAAGGTTACGGCGATGAGCAGTTTTCCGGCCGG
Source organism: Desulfatirhabdium butyrativorans (assembly GCA_020718785.1). Taxonomy (GTDB): domain Bacteria; phylum Desulfobacterota; class Desulfobacteria; order Desulfobacterales; family DYRK01; genus DYRK01. The sequence goes on from DYRK01000040.1 coordinate 17,224, forward strand.
AAGTCTCATGCCGCACACAAAGACTCCCGCATCTCCTGTTTTCCCGAGACCTTTGAGAATACGGCTTTCTCCGATTTTCAGATTACGGAAAAGAGAAGAAACCCTTGTGTGAATCCCTCGGGAATCGGCAACCTGCTGATTTTCTCTTATTCGGATCACTATATTTATATGATCTGTTCTGAGCCGCAGAAACCGCTGATTTCCGATGAACTCGCGGTCTGCGGCAACGGCTTCGGTACGCTCTTTTCCGAACAGCCTGACGGACTGCTCCGTCAGTTCTTTCCGCTCTTCCGTATTCGGACTGCCTTTTTTTCCGATATCCGGATCATCCTTTTTTGTCAGGAATTTCCAAAGCAGAGGGACGGCAACTCCTTTGTAAACGGCTGCGGGCATAAGAATATTGATTTTTATTTTTCCGAACTCCCGGTCCGTACGGTCAGCTGTCGGCAGCCATTTCCCTCCGGGGAGCCCGGAAGCGGCAAAAAGAGCAATGAAATCCGGATCGGGGGAAAAGTCTCTGAAAAATCTCCGCATCCTTCTCTCATCGGAATCTGTTTCTGTTTTCCCGGCAAATCCGGCAGCTGTCTCATCAAGACTGACGGTTTTCACTTTTATCAAAGCCGAAACTGTCTGAGATATAAGTATAATCCGTGCAAAACTGACCGGAAAGTATTTTTTCAGGAATCCGGCCGTCTGATAAACTGCTTTCATATTTCCTCCTCAATAATGTTACAGGGTCTGTAATTGAAGAGGGAATCTGACATAAAAATCGGATTCGGCAAATGAAAATTTTAACTGATTGCAATTATAAATAATGCCGGATTTTTGTCCGGTAGTATGCGGAAATACTTTTCAGGGCATTGCGAATTAATGCCCGGTTCGGGCTTGCCGGTCCGAACCGGGTTATATGTGCCGCTTTGCCGCGTTTCATTTATATATTCTCGGCTATGGAAACGGTTCTGTCCCCGAGGATATTCACATAACTTCCCATTTCATTGTCATACCAGCCGTAAATAACCGCCTGCGTTACCGGAACCCTGACAATTGTATTTTTCAGTGTGGCAATAATTTCTTTCTCAAGCCCCGGTACTTTCTCAAGGTTTATGGTAACCTCGGCGGTGCGGGTATGGGTTTCATGCCCTTCAACCACTGCCGCGGCTCTGGGCAGTCCGATAATATCGCAGGAAACATTCTGCCTTTCCGTATAATGAAGATATTTGTTGATATCCCTCGCGGCAGCCTCCCGATAGATATTGTTGATCTTTTCCCTGCGTACCGATTCGCCGGATATTTCCTCCTGAATATTCAGCACCAGAATAATCAGAGAGCCGGAAGATGTCGGAATTCTTACAGATTCTGCAATAAAGCCGATCTGCTCCATTTCCGGAATTACCAATCTGAGAGCTTTTGCCGCGCCGGTTGTGGTCAGAATAATGTTGTTCATAACACTTCTGGTTTTTCTCAGATCAGTCGCGCCGCCTTTCGGCAGCCGGTCCAGAACTTGCTGTGAGCTTGTGGCAGCGTGAACCGTTGCCATAGAAGCAGAAAGTATTTTTCCGGGCCCGAACACATTGATCAGAGGCTTCATAAGATGGGCAAGACAGGTAGTTGTGCATGAGGCATTGGAGATAATCCTGTGCCGTCTGGGATTATAATCATTTTCATTAATACCCATTACCGTTGTTACCCAGTCATCACCGGGGTCTTTTCCCTTCAAATCCTTGCTCTTGTCCTTGATTTTAAAGGGCGCTGAGACAACCACCTTGTCAGCCCCGGACTCCAGATGACCCCGCACAGAGCCTTTTGATGTTTCAGGCGGAAGAGCAGGGTCCAGAAACTGCCCCGTGGTATCCACCACCAATTTTACATCATGGTCTTTCCATCCGATTTCCGCGGGATTTCTGGTTTTCCTCAGAAAACGGACTTTCACTCCGTCCATCATCATGGTTCCATCGGCTTCGTTCAGATCACAGATCAGCGATTCCGACTTATGACCGTGAAGATATCCGTGAAGTGAACCGTAAGTCGAATCTGCCTCCGCGTAATGGGCAATATCTTCAAGAGACATACCTGCTTCCCGCCCGATATTCACAACAATTTCATCAAAATACTGCCGCCCGATATGATGCCATACCGTAAGCTTGCCGATTCTCCCGAATCCGTTTACGCCTAATTTTTTCATATTGTCTCCTTTTTGAAGTGAGAAATGAGAAGTGAGAAGTGAGAAATTGAAAACTGTTCACTATCAGTAGATCGAAAATTTTCCCGAAATGCTCGCTTGGGATTGACAAATCCCAAGCATTTCCGGCGGATTTGTCAATCCGCCGGGAGCGGCAGGGAGGCATTTTCGATCTACTGACTATTCACTGTTCACTTCTCACTATTCACTTCCCACTGTTCACTTCTCACTTCTCACTTCCATAATTCCCTGATACACAGAACCTTCCCGACCGTCAATACTGATATAATCTCCGGGTCTTACAATAATCTGATCAAAGCGGCCCGTTTTTTCTTTTTCATCACAGACAAAGTTTCCGCAGCCTACCACACAGGTTTTGACAAGCCGATGAGCCACTACCGCGGCATGGGAAGTCTGACCGCCGCGTGCGGTCAGCAGTCCGTCCGCCGCGTGAATTTCCCGAATATCATCGGGAA
>DYRK01001172.1 GCA_020718785.1 Desulfatirhabdium butyrativorans
ATATAGAAGCCCACGGCACCGGCACATCGCTGGGCGATCCCATAGAAGTCGGCGCGCTGGGCGCGGTTTTCGGAAAAGACCGTTCTCAGGATCATCCTTTAATCATCGGTTCGGTCAAAACCAATATGGGACATCTCGAGGCGGCGGCAGGAATGGCAAGTCTGCTGAAAGTAGTTTTGTCTCTACAAAATGAAGAAATTCCGCCGCATCTGCATTTCAAAACGCCGAATCCGCATATTGCATGGAATGAATTTCCGGTGAAAGTGCCGACAGAAGCGATACCGTGGCAATCAGGAGACAAACCTCGAATGGCAGGCATCAGCGCATTCAGCTTCGGCGGTACGAATGCGCATATTGTGATTGAAGATTTCCGGACAAAGACTGAAAATTCTCAAGCTTTGATTGATCGACCGCTTCATTTGCTCACATTGTCGGCAAAAAGCGATGCAGCATTGAAGCAATCAGCGGAACGATATGCAAGATATATAGCTGAACATACTGATGCAGCAATAGGAGATATATGTTTTACTGCCAATACCGGACGCTCGCATTTCAATCACCGCTTGGCAATTATCTCGGAATGTTCTGAACAGGCAAAAGAAAGGCTCTCAGCTTTTTCCGATGGAAAGCAGGCGGGCGGTGTAGTTACAGGACATCTTACGAACAAAAAACCCAAACTCGTATTTCTTTTTACAGGTCAGGGCGCGCAGTATGTCGGCATGGGCAGGCAGTTGTATGAGACGCAGCCTGTTTTTCGAGAAGTTATAGAGCGTTGTGATGCTTATCTGAACAAAACCGGGCTGTCGCCGTATAAAGATAAATCACTGCTCGAAGTGCTTTATCCTAAAGGGATTGAAAGTAGTCAGACTTCAGGCGGCAATCCGCTTGCAATTCGGAATTTGCAGCCTGAAGACCGGGGCTTGTTGGATGAAACCGTTTATGCACAGCCTGCCTTATTTGCAGTGGAATATGCACTTGCCGAATTGTGGAAATCTTGGGGCGTCGAGCCGGATGCAGTCTTGGGGCATAGTCTGGGAGAATACATTGCTGCCTGTGTTGCAGGCGTGTTCAGTC
>DYRK01000452.1 GCA_020718785.1 Desulfatirhabdium butyrativorans
CCTCGTTTTCCTCGTTCCCAAGCCCCAGCTTGGGAACGCACTTGCCGGGGAAGCCCCGGCTTCCCGTGACGGGAGAAGACCGAAGCCGGGGCTTCGGGCGCAGATGCGTTCCCAAGCCGGGGCTTGGGAACGAGGAAAAATCCCCCTTGATCCCCCTTTACAAAAGGGGGAAATCAGATACTTACGTCTAAAGCCTTCAGCAGTTTCGCAGACTCATCATCCAATTTCTCAATAAGCACTTTGAGCGGTTCCCCGTTTTTTGCAGCGGTTTCAATTTCAACCGCTGCATCCTTCAGCCGGTATGCACTGAGACTGGCAGCCATGCCTTTGAGTGTGTGCGCTTCTCTGCGGATAATCTCCGAATCGTCCGTATTCATCGCGTGTTTCAGTATTTCCGCCTGCTTCCATATTTCTGTACGGGCTGTTTCCAGCATATCTTTGAAAAGGATTTCATCTCCTTCAAGCAGTTCGAGAAATTCCTGACGGTTGAAAATCGGAGTAAGAGGTGAGGAGTGAGGGGTCAGAGGTGATAGGCAAGATGATACCTCTGATCCATCACCTCTGACCTCTGACCTCTTACCCCTGACCCCTGCCTGCCGGCAGACAGCCGCAGTCAGTTCATCGTAACTGATCGGTTTGCTGATGTAATCGTTCATTCCCTTTTCAGTAAAATATTCCCTTGCGCCTTTCATGGCGTGGGCAGTCATGGCGATGATGGGTACGAGGTGCGGGGTACGAGGTGCGGGGTATTCCTCCGACCCAGGGCCTCGTATCCCGGATCTGATTATTTTTGTCGCTTCGATTCCGTCCATTTCAGGCATTTCGACATCCATCAGAATAAGATCATAACACTTTTTCTCAAGCATTCGGAGTGCTTCTTTTCCGTTATCTGCAACATCCGCGCAGAGACCGGCTTTTTGCAGAAGCGCCAAAGCCACCTTCTGGTTGAACAGCTTGTCATCAACGAGAAGAATGCTTATGGGGGTGAGGGGTAAGGGGTGAGAGGTCAGCGGGGATTCCACAACCTCTGACCTCTCACCCCTTACCCCGGACCTCTTTTCAAAACAAGCCGTGAACCAGAACGTGCTGCCTTTTCCTTCATAGCTTTCAACGCCGGTCTGTCCGCCCATGAGTTCCGCGAGTTGTCCGGATATGGCAAGTCCGAGTCCGGTGCCGCCGTATTTCCGGGTTGTGGAAGTGTCTGCCTGAGAAAAAGGCTTGAAAAGAATATCGAGCCGGTCTTGGGGAATGCCGATGCCCGTATCGCTGACAGCAAAGCGGAGCAATGTCTGCGTATCATCTTCGGAGATACTGGTAATGTGAATCGAGATGCCGCCGCTATGGGTAAATTTGACGGCATTGCTCACAAAATTCAGCAGAATCTGGCGCAGGCGAAGGAAATCGCCGTGAAGATATTGCCATACGTCCGGCTCAATACGGCAATTCAGATACAGCCCTTTTTCACTGATTTTGTCGGATATTAAACTCACAACAGCTTCAAGAACATGCTTCAGATTGAAATCGGAATAGTCCAGTTCGACTTTTCCGGCTTCGATCTTGGATAAATCCAGAATATCATTGAGCAGAGAAAGCAATATTTCCGAAGCGTTCAGAACCGTTTCCGCATAGTCGCGCTGCTGCTGATTCAGATCAGTTTCGAGCAGCAACTGCGTGAGGTTCAGGATAGGATTCATAGGAGTGCGGATTTCGTGGCTCATGCGGGCAAGAAATTCGGATTTGGCGAGGCTGGCGGCTTCAGCGATCTCTCTGGCTTCGCGTAGTTCTTCTTCCGCCCGCTTGCGGACAGTAATATCGCTGCTGAATCCGATAATTCCGACAATGTCACCCTCAGCGTTCCGATGCGGATATTTGGATGTCAGAAAATACCTGATTCCGTTTTCAAGTTCCAAGATTTCCTCAGCACCTTTTAAGGGTTTTCCTGTTTTTATGATTTCCATATCTTGTTGATAGAAGTCATCCGCAACTTTTTCAGGCAGATATTCGGAAAGTTTTTTGCCGATAATCATATCTTCGGTCAGGTTTAATGTTTCAAACCACAATTTGTTCGCTCTGACAATCCGGTTTTCCAAATCTTTGTAATAGATCAGAGCAGGAACAGCATCCAGAATCGTCTGCAATTCTTTTGTTTGAGTTTTCAGAGTATCCTCTGCCCGCTTGCGCTCGCTGATATCTCTGATAATACTGATGAGCGATGAGACATTATTCTCTTCCATCATAAAAGTTGCCCTGATTTCAGCAAGAAAATGCTCTCCGTCTTTTTTCTTCATGACCTGCTCGATATCAAGGACGTTTTTTCCTTCTGCAATCGCTTTTACTATTTTTTCACCGACTTTCAGGTATTCCTCTTCACTCGGATAAAGCATACATATATTTCTGCCGATACATTCATCAGGGAGATATCCGAAAAGCTTGGTAACGATGTCATTGACATAGACGATAACCCTTCCCGGAAATCCGACCGTGAATACGGCGTCAGCCAAAGAATTGTTGAGTGTTTCGAGATAATCCCGATTCTTCTTCAGCTCTTCTTCCACGCGTCTGCGCTCAGTGATGTCCCTGAACATGCCCATAACATACGTCTGTCTGTTTATACTCAGGACGCATGCGCTTATATCTGCACAGAACACAGAGCCGTCTTTCCGCATCACATGGATATTTTCTGCCGTAGTTATTTCGCCTCTGACTTGTCGCTCGAATTGTCCGATCACATAAGGCAGGTCATTTTCAGGGTGGATATTGTGAACTCCGAGACCCGGAATTTCTTCCATGCTGTAACCCAGCATCCGGCATATGCTGCTGTTGGCGTAATGAAACTTTTTTGTCTCCGGGTCAGCAATCAGGAAACCGTCAGGCGCATTTTCAAAGATATTTCTGAACCGCTCCTCACTCTCTGTCAATGTTTCCGTTGTTTCAATCAGTTCCTCGTTTATAACCCGTAATTCCTCATTTTGGTTCTGTAATTTCTTTTCACTTTCCTGAAGAGCCTTTTCCGCCCGCCTGCGTTCTGCAATTTCTTTTGCCAGCCGCCGGTTCCAAATCAATGTGGTAATCAGAAGCGACAAGAAGATAAGTGTAATCTCTGCAATCCACCGCAGGACAGTCCGCCAGTCAACGCCGGTTTCATAATGAAGAGACATCCATTTCTTCTGAATAGCTCCGTGTTCTTCAGGAGTAATCGCTTCAATCGCTTTATCGAGAATACTCACCAGTTCGGGCCAGTCTTTGCGTATCCCCAGCCCGGCTTCCAATTTTTCAGAAAAAGTGCCTGCCACCTTGAGATTGCCGAGTCTGAGCTTTGAAGTATAATGCCCAGCGGATGCAATATTCATCAAAGCCGCGTCTGCGGTTCCCAGAGAAACCATTTTCAGCACATCTTCGCGTGTATTCACAGGAATGGCTTTGATATTCGGATAATTATGAATGACCTGCCATATAGCCCCGGATTTGAAAACAGCAATTTTTTTGCCTGCCAAATCCTCAATGCCCCGGACAAAGGGATAATCCGACCGTGTTATAATGACCCAGGGCATCGAAAGATAGCCTTTGGTAAAATTCAGATATTGCTCTGATTGAGGAAAGTCTGCAAAAAAGGCAATCCCGTCAATCTCTTTTGCTTTCAGAAGCGAAATCATTTTTTCCGGAGATTCTGTGCGTGTCACCTGAAGAGATATGCCGGTGCGTCTGCCGAACAGTTCCGCATAATCCATTGCCATTCCCGCAGACGCATTGTTTTCTCCGTTGAATGAAAAAGGAGGAAGTACCGCAGCAATTCCGAGATTTACCGAAGGATGATTTTTTATCCATGTCTCTTCTTCGGCTGTAAGTTTTACTCTGCTGATTTCAGAAGTAAAATACCGTTTTGCAGGGTCAGGTATCCACCGGCTTTCAATTTCAGCCAGTTCTCTGTCGCTTATGGCATCAAAGCCCTTATTCACAAGAGCGAGCAGTTCCTGATTATGTCTCAATACGCCTGCATGAAGTTTTCTTGCAAAAATCGTCTCATTCGTTGAATCGAACTCGCCTGCCAGCCCCATTTGACTGAGGATGGTAAATACCGACGCGGGAATGCTGAGAAATGCCCGGATTTTTCCATCTCTTGCCGCATAAATCATATCTTCGATGCGCTTAAACGGAATAAATTCAATATCAGGATAGTTGTTACGCAGAAACTCTTCCTGAGCGCTTCCGCCGGTAACTCCGGCTTTCTGTCCTTCGAGTTCCCTGATATTATGAAATCTTTCCTTATGTTTCGGAAAAAAAACACACATACCGAATTCGTAAACCGGCCGGGAAAATGCCATAAGCTTTGCCCGTTCTTCGGAATAATACAACGCGCCGTGAATATCTGCCTCGCCGTTTTTCAGACTTTCAAGCGTATAATCCCATGCCCCGATACGGAATCCGATTTTCCGTCCGGTTTTCTCTGCCCACAATTTCCACATATCCGCGAAAAACCCCGCGGGCTGACCGTCAATGCTCAGAAAAGACAGGGGCATGAGATCGTTTCTCAGGGTAATAACCAGCGTGTCTGCGGGTTTCTGTTCCTGAGCATGGGCATTTGCAGGAATGAGCAGGAGAATGAACAGAAGCACTGATTTTTTTGTCATATCGCCTCCGAATACTGTATTTTTTCATTAAGGATTCCGTGTGTTGTCAAATCTTCAAGTTTTTCTTTGACAGTCATAACATTATATGCTAAACAAGCAGTATGTTCTGACTAAAATTCAAAATTGCTGTTTATTCCATATTCTTTTTTAAGTCAACAGAATTTTGCAGGGTGGCTGAAACCTAAGCGACGACCATTATGATTTATAAGATTCGGTAGGTCAGACATTTCTGTCTGACGACC
>DYRK01000453.1 GCA_020718785.1 Desulfatirhabdium butyrativorans
AGCAGGGGCTTCTCAGCAAGTGCGTTCCCAAGCCGGGGCTTGGGAACGAGAGAAATTTTTCAGGAGGGTTGAAAATGTCATCATCATTTTATGAGAAAGATATATGGGCATTTATTCAGGTGTTGGAACATCAGCCCGAGTTGTTTTCAGAGCAGGACAAAGCTGATTTGAATGAATTAAATAAGGCTTTGACAAAAGATGTAATGCAGATTTCAAAGGCTGTCAAAACTTGGTTGAAATCCCGTCCGGAAATTTTCAAAGCGCATGTAGAAATCCTTGATAATTTATGTGACGGCAAACCGGAACCATGCAGAGGTCCCGGCGGACTGCCTGTGCCTCCGCCGCCTTCTGAAGAGGAATTAAGGCAGCAATTGGCTAACGCCATTCGGCAGAATACATCACCCGCTTCTCAACCCAAAAAACCTGAACCTGATGAGAAATCCAAATGAGTCTGACAGAAAAATATAGTATTAAAAATCCGACTGTTACGCTTTATGCCTTTCACCTCCGGACAGACCTTGCCAAAGAAAAGAGAGATGATGCGGGGCTGTTGTGGGAAAATCTCACAGAACTGATCGAAAGACTTTCTGCTCCGAATGCGCTGAAGCTTTCCTCAAAACTTCTCTGCTATCGGAACGGTCAGTATGATCCGAGTCAAGAAGAAGGAAAAAGCACGGCGTGGCTTGAACTCACGCATCCGCGTGAACTGACTTTTTCCGGACAGGATTTCAGCGGCTCGGTTTATCCGCTGAGGCTTCATGACACCTACGCGGCAGACCTTACGTTTTCCTGCAAAGACAAGGAAATAGAAGTTTCCCAACTGAGCCGTCTCAATCCGGGCGCATGTCTTATGCCTTCGCATATTCGGGCATCATTGGGGCAGACATTGCTCCTCTACGCGGAACCGACAGACGGAGAAATTGACTCCCGAATTCTTGCGGATGAATGCCTCAAAGCTTTGCTGCAAGATTCGAATGAGACATTGCCGCCTTTTGTCAGAGAAAGCAGACTCTTCGGCAGCCCCATATTCGAGTATGAAGATTGTACTTACGAGCCGCTTGAACGGCGTCATATCTTGGTCTGGCTGAGTAAAAATCCTCAAACTGCGGAATCGGCAAACAAGGCTTATAATGACTTGATGACTTTATTCTGCTGCCGAAACAAAATTCTCTTTGCTTTTCATCAGTCACGTGATTCTAACAGGGATGCCCGGCGTCTCTACATGCGACTGGAAGAACAGATCGGGAAACTCGATCTGAAAGCCGATCCGCCGGAACGCCTGAAACTTATGGAAAGCCTGCTTGCCGAAATGCCGCCGGATGAAATACTTTATGCCCTTCATTTGCGGAACCTGAACGATCACCGCACGACCATAAGAGCCAATATTCAAAATTATGAGACATCATTTGAAAAGATTCGTGCTTTGACTCTCACCGACGATGATCTGAAATTCTTCGATGAATTCCTTGATCTTGCCCGAAAAATATTTTTGTCTCAGATTCGCACAGACCTGAATTTTCTTGCCCCGGGTCAGCACTTGTCTCAACAGATTATCGCAAATATCCGGGGGATTGTGGAAATTGACACCCTGAGACAATTGAAAGAAAATGAGGAAAGCGGCTCCAAGAGACAGGAACGGCTGGAAATTCTGGTCTCGGTTATTGTCGCCGTACTAAGCGGCGCGACGCTTTCCGCCACGGTCGTACCGAAGGCTTTTGGCGAAGAAATATCTCATATAGCGTCCGTGTTTCTTCATCTCCTGTTTGCAGGAGTATTAACAGGCATGTCTGTTTTGCTTATAGTCCTTATTTTTCAGCATCTTTGGCGGAAATGAACTGTAAAGCGGGTTTCAAACCCGCTTTACCCCGTTTTTTTCTGTCATTCCTGCGAAAGCAGGAATCCATATCAAAATTTCCCATGCGATAAAAGGAGCGCAATAATGCTTACCATATCCGACAGCATCCTTGAAAAAAATCTGACGAAATATGTTCAACATATCCGACAGACCGGAGAAGATATTGTTGTTACCAGCAACAATGTGCCAATTTTAAAAATAATTCCATTTAAACCTGAAAAACGCAAAGTCGAAGATGTGTTCAAAGATGTACGCGGGCGGATAAGATATTATGACGATATATTAAAACCGGAAACAGATGAATGGAGCGAAGTGTGAAAATGTTTCTTCTTGACACCTGCGCCTTGCTCTGGTGGACGCTCGATCCTGAAAAATTATCTGACAGGGCAAGAATATTTTCAGAATCTCGGAATTTTTAAGATTGACTTCAGAATCCTTTTCTGCTAATCTTCAAATCCTATGTTAAAGAACCCCCTGTCCGCGGGGCAAAATCTGATAAAAGGGAGGATAGTCTTATGTTTAAAATTGTGAAACGGCTGGAAATGGCCGGCGGCACCGTGATATTGAACGAAATCGAAGCGCCGCTGATTGCCCGAAAAGCAAAACCGGGTCAGTTCGTTATTCTGAAAGCGAATGAAACCGGAGAACGCATTCCCCTGACCATGGCGGAAACCGATCCCTCAAAAGGAACGATCACTATTATTTACATGGTGGTCGGCAAATCCACCGCGCTGTTCAAGGGCTTGAAAGTCGGGGACGGATATCAGGATGTGATCGGGCCGCTGGGAAAAGCCACGCATATCGAGAAGGTGGGAACCGTTGTATGTGTAGGCGGCGGTACGGGCATTGCCGTGCTGCATCCCATTACCCGTGCGCTCAAAGAAGCCGGAAATCATGTGATCTGCATTGTCGGTGCCAGAACCAAAGACCTGCTCATCATGGAAGAGCAGATGAAAGCCGCGTCCCATGATCTCAGAATCTGCACAGATGACGGCTCTTACGGACGCAAAGGCTTTGTGACAGAGGAACTCAAGGATATTCTGGACGCAGATAAAGCGGATAAAAAGGTGAAAATGGCAGTGGCTATCGGTCCTGTGCCGATGATGAAGTTCGTGTCCAAACTCACGAAGGATTATAACGTCCATACGATAGTCAGTCTGAATCCCATCATGGTGGACGGAACCGGCATGTGCGGCGGATGCCGGGTGAGCGTGGGCGGGACAACAAAATTCGCCTGTGTGGACGGACCCGAATTCGACGGTCATCAGGTGGATTATGACGAACTGATGAAGCGGCTTCAGGCATACTGCGAGGATGAGAAGCACTGTTACAATGACTACTGCACATTGAGAGACGCGGCATAATGCAAACGGCGTCAACGGAGGAATGATTGATTATGACGGAAACAGATGTGAAAAAACCGAAAAAAGAGCAGATTCCCAGACAGCCGATGCCTGAGCAGGCTCCGGATGTCAGAAAAAGAAATTTCAAAGAAGTCCCTATCGGATATACGCCTGAAACTGCAAGAAAAGAGGCGGAACGCTGTCTCCAGTGCAAAAATCCGGGCTGTGTCGAGGGATGTCCGGTTCAGGTGGATATTCCCGGCTTTATCGCACTCGTCAAAGAGGGTGATTTTACCAAAGCTATTCGGAATCTCTGGACTAAAAACAGCCTTCCCGCGGTCTGCGGACGCGTCTGTCCGCAGGAAATCCAATGCGAAGGCCGCTGTATTGTGGGTAAAAAAGGCGATCCGGTAGCTATCGGCAATCTGGAGCGATTTGCCGCAGATTATGAGCGGGAACACGGAACGGGCGTTCTTCCTCCCAAACAGAAAGCCACGGGAAAAAAGGTGGCGGTGGTCGGCTCCGGTCCTTCAGGCTTGACCGTTGCGGGCGATCTCATTGTCAAAGGACATGAAGTGACAGTGCTGGAAGCCTTTCACAAACCGGGCGGCGTGCTGGTTTACGGGATTCCCGAATTCCGGCTTCCCAAAGCGATTGTGGCTTCGGAAGTGGCTTTTCTCGGAAGACTGGGCGTCAATGTGGAATGCAACGCGGTAGTGGGGAGAACCGTATCTTTGGATGAACTTTTCGAACAGGGATATGATGCGATTTATCTCGGAGTAGGCGCAGGATTGCCGAAATTTATGAATGTTCCGGGAGAAAATCTGATCGGCATTCTTTCTGCCAATGAATATCTCACCCGTGCCAATCTGATGAAGGCATATCTGTTCCCGGAAGTTGATACACCGATTCCGAGAGGAAAAGATGTAGTTGTTCTCGGCGCGGGAAATGTAGCCATGGATTCCGCGAGAACAGCCATGCGTCTGGGCGCGGACAGAGTCAGAATTGTTTATCGCCGCTCACGGGAAGAAATGCCGGCAAGAGCCGCAGAAATTCATCATGCGGAAGAAGAAGGCATCGAATTTTTCCTGCTCACGAATCCGACCCGTTTCATCGGAAACGATAAGGGACGGCTCACCGGCATGGAATGTCTCAAGATGGAGTTGGGCGAGCCGGACAGTTCGGGACGGCGCAGACCTGTTCCGATCAAAGGATCGGAATTTCTTATGGACTGCGATCTGGTAGTTGTGGCTGTGGGTTCGGGAGCCAATCCTCTGCTCACTCAGTCCACGCCGGATATGCAGTTGAACAAGTGGGGATATATAGTAGCGGATCCTGAAACCGGAAAAACCAGTAAAAAAGGCGTATGGGCCGGCGGAGATATTGTCACCGGCGCGGCTACGGTGATTCTGGCAATGGGCGCGGGAAGAAAAGCTGCGGATTCCATCCATAAGTATCTGACTTGGGGATGGTAAACGGGTGACAGGGTTACAAGTTGCAAGTAACAGGTAACAGGTAACAGGTTGCAGGTTGCAGGTTACTTGCAACTTGTCACCTGCAACCTGTCACCTGCAACCTGTCACCTGCAACCTGTCACCTGCAACCTGTCACCTGCAACCTGCAACCTGTCACCTGCAACTTGTTACCTGCAACTTGTTACCTGTTACCTGT
>DYRK01000454.1 GCA_020718785.1 Desulfatirhabdium butyrativorans
AACATGACAATTATGTTATCAAACTGATAACTTGCATTTTTTATCGTTGTCATTCCGAACGCAGTGAATCACTGCGCTCAGAATGACAAGAACAGAAAAAACGCAGTTTATGTAATGCAGTCAAATTCAATTTCCGAAAATCCGTAGGAATACAGACGCTTTCTGTTCCCGGCGGATTGAAAAATCCGCCGGAAATGCCTGGGATTTGTCAATCCTTAAAGACTTATAATTTTTTTGCGGCAGAACAGGCATTTCTGCCTGTTCATGATAAGGTCAGACAGAAATGTCTGACCCACCGGATCTTATAAATCATAATGGTCGGTCGCTTATAACAAAAGAATGTCAAGCTTTTTCCTGCTGTATGCAAGCGGGTCAGATCATCTGATTTCAGGGGTCTGTTTTACAAATCTATTTTACAAATCTATTTTACAAATATGGCCGCAGCCAATACAGATGTCCAGAGATTGCCTTCGGCCCCCAGCGCTGCCTTGCTGATATGCTGGGATTCTACGATCTTGCCGGACATCTGATAAACCTCGCGGCGTTCATCATAGTCTTTGCTCGGGTCGAATTCTATGCCAAGCGTGTTGGCAAGCATCGAAGCCGCAAGGTCTTCGGCATATTCGCCGGCTTCCGTGTCGGTCTGACCGAAACCGTGATGTTCGGAAAGATAGCCGTAACGTCCCATTTCAGACGGCAAAGCCAGACCGATACTCGCCACTACTCTCCTCCCGGGTTCTTTGGTCTGCTCTCTTGCCATGACACAGTGGGTGATCTCACCCGGTTCAAGACGGGAAAGCCCCTCTTCGATATTCAATATCCTGCAATACGGCGGGAATATTGAGGAAACCAATACCAGATTCAGATGGGCGATCCGGGCATCGCGCAGCGCGTTCTCAAACGAAGCCAACTTTTCTTTATGGGTTCCGACCCCCTTTGTGAAAAACATATACCGTGGAACATACATCACTTGATCCTCCTGTCTTCGTAAAGTATAAACAAAAAACGTGAATTAATAATGGCACAGCGATCAGTTGTCAACAAGAATAAACAGACAGGATAAAAAAAATCATTATGGACATCCCGCTGAATCTTAAAAAACATTGCATCGGAACCGAAATCAGAAGGCTTTACAATCAGTCGCTTTCACAGTATTTCATGCCCGGTGCGGACAGACAGATGCTTGAAACAAAGATAGAAATGCTGAAAACAGCTCTGGAGCAGTCTGATTTTGCACGCTTACGCACGGAGTATCCTCTGCTTTCGGGCGGCAATGATGCGGCCGTCTGTCTTTCGAAAGACGGGTGCCGTCCGGCTTTTTTTATCAACGGAGTGAAAGTCATGGGTTAGGGCCCCGGCATTTTTTCCTCGTTCCCGTCACGGGAAGCCGGGCTTCCCCGGCAGGTGCGTTCCCAAGCAGGGGCTTGGGAACGAGAAAACGAGAAAAAGAGTTCATAAGTTCTTTATCACTTTCGGAGTTTCTTTATTTTCCAGGCCGAACTCCGCATTCCGGTCAACTAAAGGACGCTGCAGCATTTTTTCATAAAGGGCGATATAATTGCGCGCGGTGACCGCGTGGTTGAAACTCGCCGCACTCTCCTTCATAATCCTTTCAATCTGCCGCGCCTTCACCCGCGACGGAAGAGAATAAAAATTCATTGCCTGATCAACAGCCCAGAACAGCCCGCCGGAATCAAAGACTTCGAATAAAAATCCGTTTCCGGTATTTTTCCGGGCATCCAGATGAAGCAATGTGTCATGAATGCCGCCGGTATCATGTGCCACGGGCAGAGAGCCGTATATGGGCGCGATCATCTGGGGCAGACCGCAGGGTTCGAAAAGAGAAGGCATGAGGATAAAATCAGACGCGGAGTATGCGATATGTTCCAGATTTTCATCAAAATCGCAGACCGCCACACGATTGTCAATATTGTGAAACCGGACAATATTTTTGAAATGAATCTGAAAATCGCCGTTTGCGACAAATACGATCTGTAAATTCTGTTTCCAGTATTTGGAAATCACTTTATAGAGAATATCCGCGAGCAGTTGGCAGCCTTTCTGAATCGGGTCCAGCCGGGAGGGCCAGAAAAATACCGGCGCGTTCTCATCCTTGAGCAGTCCCAGTGATTCCTGCAAAAACAGCTTGTTGCGAGGTTTTCCCTTAAAATGGTCCGAGGGACCGTATTTGTAAGGCAGAATTTTATCCTCAGCCGGATTGAATGAAGGATCGGGCGCGTTCAGAATGCCGAACGCGCATCCTGAATTCCATTTGTTTGCCAGTTCCGAGCGGATTGAAGGTTCAACAAAATTATGCCTGCCCTCGACAATTTCTTTCAGGAAAGTCGGGCTGACCGTACTCACGAAATGCGCGCTGAAAATACCGCTTGTCAAAAAATCAATGCCGTTGGAATCCCGGCTTTCTTCATAATTATAAGGAACCCGCTCATAATAGAGATGCCGCCAGAAAGCCGCGGCGTCAATTCCTCTGTCTTCAATATAGGAAAGCGGAGATTTCACGGTATGAATATTGTGTATGGTAAAAAGACAGGGAATCTTCATCTGTCTTGCCATGGGCGGAATCAGCGCGGTCATCCAGTCATTGCAGTGAATCAGGTCCGGCTTGACCCGGGGAATAATATAATTGATGATATCGCGCTGAAATGTCAGAGCGAGTTTGGTGTTTTCCAGTCCGTCGCCGGAATAAACATTGTGCAGATAGAAAAAAGCCCGGTCTTCGATCAGATGAATACGGTCGTCCGGCATGGAATTTCTGATTGCATTGTGTTCCTTTTCCAAGAACGGAGCCAGCCGGTCGCTGAAAATAGAGCGGTAATCCGGCAGAGCCACATGGACATCCGCGCCCTGTCCGAACAGCGCGCTGATAAGCCCCGCGGACACATCCGCAAGCCCGCCGGCTTTGGCAGTGAGATAATTGGCAAGGCTTCCCATCCGGTTGGGCAGATAGGTGACCTCGGGAGTTACAATAAGGATTCGGGGATTTTTTATTTTTTCGGTCATTTTTTTTCCTTTTCAATGATCGCAGTGGCATGTCGGCGACATGCCACTGCCGCGGATTAAATTTCAGCAGATCTGAAAATGCCCCTGAACCGCTCCCGGCGGATTGACAAATCCGCCGGAAAACGCTTGGGATTTGTCAATCCCAAGCGAGCTTTTGGGAGCATTTCGTTTTCTCGTTCCCAAGCAGGGGCTTGGGAACGAGGAAAAAAAAATTCAATTCAAGAGTTTTTCGGCAACCACATCGTTTTCATAAATCAATCCGGGTTTTACCTGAACTTTTACACGGATATTTTTTCCCGTGGTGGAAAACCCCCGAACCATATTGAACTGCATTTCTTCTATGACTTCTGTTTCAAGCTCTCTGTCACAGTCCGCGCCCTGCCGGACCGCCTTTTGTTTCAGGAGAAAGAAGGCTTTTTCAACAGCCTTTTCTTTTGAAAAATTCTTGCCGACTTTTTCACTGTAATTTTCTTCGGGAGCCGCGGCAATACCCTGCTCCGTATCCGCGAACAGGCTGACTTCGCAGGTGGTCCGGGCAAGTGCCGCGCCGATTGCATTGGCAACACCCCATCGGGGAACCACTCCGACTTTGTAATCGGAAATTTCTTCGATCCGCCGGGCAAAATAAGGCGCAGGTCCTCCGATAATCAGCATTTTACTAGGCTTGACCTGATAGCCTTCTCTGAGTTCATGGATGGTGTAAACCGGCTTTCCATTGATATGGGCAATCATGTCCCGCACTCCGGACAATATGTTTCTGCACGCGGTATCGAAAATATTGAATGCCGCGTCCTCACGGGAAATTCCCAGCGCGGCCGCAACAGAATCTATTCCGATAGCGGCTTTTTCCAGGTCTCCGGTTTTGAAGGTTCCCAGAACCGCCAATGCGTCAGTCGGCGTGGGCGTGGTTCCGCCGTAAGCCATAGCCCGTCCCAGACGATCCGGTCCCACTTCCACCTTACCGTTTTTAACACGCACCGCACTGTCACCGCCCAGTCCGATGGAACAGGTTTCAAGTGAGCGGATCAGGGTTTTGTAAGTTCCCAGCGTAATTCCCAGCGGCTCCAGCATAGGGACGCGGTTGATAAGGATTGCAATATCAGTGGTGGTTCCGCCGATGTCCAATACCACGCATTCTTCATCATCAGGGGCAAAAGGAACCGCGCCCATTATGCTTGCCGCGGGTCCTGAAAGAATGCTCTGTCCCGGAAAATCAACCGAAGCTTCGATGCTCATGGTTCCGCCGTCAGCTTTCAGAATATGGATCGGGACCCGCAAGCCTTTTTTCTCAAGGGAATTTTTGACAGCTTCGAAAAATTTTTTATGGATAGGATGTACCGTTGTATTTAAGTATGTGGTGGCAATGCGCCGCGGAAAATTCAGACTTCCCGAAACCCGGTGTCCCATAAAGATTTTTTCAAAACAGGGGTTCAGGATTTCGTAAATTTCCAGTTCATGTGACGGATTCCGCACCGAAAATTTGCCTGCAATCCCGATATTCCGGATACCTTCTTTTTTAAGTTTTTCGCCGATCTCCCGGATTTCTTTCAGATCAACCGGCTCGATTTCACGCCCCCGGTGGTCTATGGAACCGGAAACAGCGAAATAATGTTCGTTTGTCCGGAAAAATTCAGGATCAAGCCCGGGTCCCCCGGACACAATCATTCCCACCTCTGGATTTTTTTTCTGAACCACAGCATTGGTGGTCAGTGTGGTGCTGAGAACAATGCGCCGAATAGCTGCGGGTTCTGTTCCTTCTGTGATTTTCTCAAGCCCTGTCAGTACGGTATTAAACAGGTCTGCGGGATCGGTCGGGACTTTGATTTCCCTTACCAATCCTTCATCCCC
>DYRK01000455.1:0-1441 GCA_020718785.1 Desulfatirhabdium butyrativorans
TTCTCATTCATCTTGGCAGTTATCCTCTGCCCTTCTTTAAACATTTCAGCATAATAAGCTCTGACTTTTTGGGGATCAAAAGTAAGAAAAGTTCCTCCCGATGCAAAATGCCGAACAAAAATTTTGCCCACGGCATAAGTAGAAGCACCTGAAATAACCGGCATGGTCGCAACGCCGATTCCCTGACCCGCAATCGGAAAAAATTTCATCAGGCTGGCTGCCAGCGGCGATGAAGCAGCCGAGGGCAGCGCGCTGCCGACTATGGCAGAAAGAATATTTTTCACTGCTCCCTTTAAAAACGGGACATTGAATCTGCCGGCAAGTTTTCTGATCAGATTCAACTGAATAATTGTCAGTCCTGCAAAATCTGCCAAAGGCAGAGGAATCATACCCACGCCCGCGGAAGCCCATACATGATGTCTGATAATTTTATCTGTTTCTTCCTGCGGCGCCTCTCTCGGCAGCAAAGCTTTCAGATGGATGCGTTCATATTCCTGTTTTACTTCTTCGCAGCCGTATTTTTTTTCCAGTCCGCGCACAATAAAATGTCCCTGTGCTTTTTCACGGAAATAATTGATAAACAGGATATTGATTGCAGCACCCGCAACAGCTCCGGCAGCGGGAACCGCGGCTGACGCGGCTTTTACAGACACAAAAGTCTGATAACGGGCAGCAAGTTTTGCAAGCACCTGAGCTGTAAAGGGTGCGCCCATACCTGCAAGCCCTTTTTTGGCAATGTATCTGCCGGATTCTTCCAGCGGTTTTGCAAGCAGGGAACGAGACAAGTAATAACCGCTTTCGCCTTTGTCTCTGTCAACCGCTTCGCCGCCCAGCGCAAAGGATTCCAGACAGGACATCCGGGTTTCGTATTGCCTGCAGTCAAAGCCTTCTTTTCTGGCAATATCGGCCACGGAACGGATCATAATCACGGTCGTAACCGGCAATTCGACAAAGAGCGTCAGAATGCCGACGCCGCCCACGGCTCCGGATATAATGGCGTAAAATCTGTGCTGTTCCCGAGATTCGGGAATCAAAGCCAGCGTCGTTTCCGAGAATTCATAAGATTTCTCGACAGCCATGACGCTGTATGTCTCAACGCTTTTCTGATACCTTTCCGGAAAACATCTGACGCACCGCTCAGCAGCATCTCCGAAAAGATTTGCCGCACGGATTGCCAGACTGTCTTTTTCCAGAAGGTCTCTGGCTTTTTTCAGATCCGCCAGTTCTTTGCCTGTTATTTTCATCTGAACCCTTTGCAGGTTGGGTTGAGGCACGAAACCCAAGACCATACTATGAGACGAATGCTGTGTCGGGTTTCGTGCCTCAACCCAACCTACTCTTTCTCGATGTGCCAGCTTCGGATATGCTGACCTCCCAGAGGCATGTGCTGCCAGCCCTTTACCCGTGGCTTTACCAAAGAATGATATATCTCAAAATAAAG
>DYRK01000455.1:1541-4867 GCA_020718785.1 Desulfatirhabdium butyrativorans
ATATTCAGATGATGCTCCAGAAGCGTCCGTATCGTATCGGCAACTTTTTTATGGAATTCCGAGTCATTGTACATCACCGTAAATTCGGGAAATCCTTTTCCATCCGGATATCCGGCGGCGGACAGCCATTCCCGTGCCTTATTCGGATCAAAAGCAATGCCTGTTCCTTCACCGGAAACAACCGCGCCGAATGCCGGCGGTCGTGTGCAGGTAGTTGCAGCTTCACCGTGACCTCCGTTCACCACGTTGATAAGGAGCTGACGGTCAATAGCCGCGGATATCGCTTTCCGAACCAGCGGATTGTCTGCCGGAGGACGCCGGGTATTAAAGGCATAAGCGTAGGTGCAGAAATGAGGATATTCGGAGTATTGATTCTTTAACAGCGGATTTTTTTTGATCCTCGGAATATCCGCGGACGGGATTCTCAGATAGCTGCTCCCCATAATATCGAGTTCGTCGTTTTCATACATGGCAAGACCCAGAGAAGACTGAGATATGACATAATAGCGTACTTCCGGAATAAAGACCTTTTTCTCATCATAATATTTCGGATTTTTTTTCAGGAATATGCCCCTGCCTTTTTCCCATAATACTAAAGAGTATGGACCGTTGCCCTGAATGTTTTCAATATCTGTCCATCGCTCTCCGTATTTGGCGATAAGCGATTTCGGTACCGGACGATATACGCCCGTCGAGACAATCATGGGAAAATAAGCCGCAGGATATTCCAGAGTGAACACCACGGTGGACGGATCCGGGGCAGACACTCCCAGTTGCGACATATCGGATATTTTACCCTTATGGATGGCTTCGCCGTTTTTCAGGAGATAAAGGAGATAAGAATACGGAGCCTTTGTATCCGGACTGATATTCCGCCATAAAGTCCGTAGCACATCATCCGAGGTCACCGGGCTGCCGTCTGCCCATACCGCATCCTTACGCAGCCTGAAAGTATAGATATCACCCTCGTCATTGACTTTCCATTCTTCGGCAAGTTCGGGAACAGCCTGATATGTCTTGGGATCAAAATCGGTCAGTCCCATGAACAATTGTTCTGTGATATCCACAGAAACAGCGTCTTCGGCAAGCCCCGGATCAACGGTGACAGCATCTCTTTTCAGAGGAAGGCGCAGGGTGAAATCTTTTATATAATTGAACAGGTCGGATCTGTCCTTCCGCTCATAATCGAGAAATACGAATTCCCCGTTCTTCATGGCTTTGAAAAAAATTTCCTTGGCGATAATATCTCCCTGCTGAGTGAAACTGTATGAACCGGTCACGCCGTTCCATTTTTCAAGGAAGCGCAGATTCGTACTGATGAGAAGCGGCACTGCATTCCCTGCTTTTTCAACAGCATGAGCCAATACCGACACCGCATCGTAGCCCTGCGCTGCCCATGTATCCGGCGCAAATCCGTATCGGGCTTCGAATCGTGCGGCAAACTCGCGGATCAGCCTGTCCGGATAGTCGGGATTAAAGACCGTGGGAACCGCAATATTGTCGGCTGCTTTTCCCGCTATCACCCATAGGTCCGGGGAATCCATGCCGTCTCCGCCGATGATCGGAACACTGACATCCATCTCACGCAGTTGTTTGACTAAAACGCCGGCTGTGGGAAGTGTGCCGGCAATTAGAACAGAATCGAATTCATATTCTTTTTTCATCAAAGCGATGACGCTTCTGAAATTATCTTCCCAGTTGAAATAGGAACGCGTGGCAACAATCTTTATTCCCAGCGCGGCAGCGCGTTGTTTGAAGACATCGGCAAGACTTTTCTGGGCTGCCTCTCTTTCATAAAAGACCGCTATTTTTTTGAATCCTCTGCGTCGGGCAAATTCGGCGGTCTGATACCCGAAGATTTCCTGAGACGGAATATTTCTGAATGTGAAACTGCCCTTGTAGCGCGTCAGCGCCGGATCGTTTGCTCCGTAAGAAATAAAAACAATGCCTGTCTTTTCATATATGACAGATGCGGGCATGGCAACATCGGAACTCCGGTGTCCCACCACCGCGATAACATCCTTGTTGTCAGCCAGTTTCGACGCGATATCTTCTCCTGTGCCGATATCGTTTTTGTCATCGTATTCAACGGTTTTTATTTTTCTTCCCGAAAGACCTCCCCGCTGATTGATCTCTTCCACCGCAAGCCCCAGACCCTCAAGAAAAAAATTGGCATAGCTCGATGTATGGACTACTCCGATCAGGATATCTCCTTTGTTTTCGGCTGCGCGCTGCGACCTCTGTTCGGGTGTAAGCGTATCGCAGGACAGAAGCATCGTCAGCGCAAAAATCAGGGCAGGCAAGGTTTTGGCTTTCATATTATTCTTCATTTTCCTTATCAGCAGACTTTCTGCTGTCTGAGGCAAGCACCAGGAGCAGTCCGATAAGCGGCGTAAGTACAATGGAGCCGAAAAAATATCCCCAGAATCCGAATTTTCTGTTTCTGCCCAGAAGTCCCATCACGAGACTCAGCAGAAGATATATAAGAATCAGTATTATCATAATATTCATCGCCTTTGAAAAGATGAGAGGGTCCGAGGAAGAATCCTCTCACCCCGAACCCCTCACCCCGAACCTTAATTTTACGAAGCCATATCCGAGGCAGCCGTCTTTCCTTCTTTGAACATCTCCGAATAGTACTCTCTGACTTTTTCCGGATCGAAAGTCAGAAATGTTCCGCCGGATGCAAAGTGCTGGAGGAAAACCTTTCCCACAGCGTAAGTTACCGCTCCTGCCACAATAGGCATGGATACTGCGCCCACGGTGGTGCCGACCACCGGGACAGCCTTGACTAACGATGCGAATCCGCCGGCCACGGGTACCGAGCCTCCGCCGCCGACCAAAGATGTCAGGACAGACTTCACCTTGTTCCGTGTAAAGGGAATTTCATGGATTTTTGCCAGCTTTCTCAGCATGTTCAATTGGACAGCCGTTATGCCTACAATATCCGCCATGGGAATGGGGATAAGCCCTACAGCCATGGATACCAGCATGTGGTTTCTGATAACCTTGTTTCCGTCCTTTGCCAACGCTGCCACATCTTTCTGTTCCGTTGTCATTAATTTGTCTCCTTGTTGTTAAACGCTTATGCTGTTTTGAACGACTTGGCGTCTTTGCTGCCTTTCCACAATTCCCAGACAATGATTCCTCCCAGCACTACTAATCCGAATACCGGAGAAAGCATCGTGGCTTTCAGAGTTGCGCCGAGCGTTCCGCCTGCGGCCGCGGCTGCAGATTTTCCAGTAGCGGCAGCGGGCAAAGATTTTCCTGCACCTGCTGCTACCCCTTCTTTGACCATTGCTTTTTCAATCATGACCGTTCTCCTT
>DYRK01001173.1 GCA_020718785.1 Desulfatirhabdium butyrativorans
GGGGCTTCGGGCGCAGATGCGTTCCCAAGCCGGGGCTTGGGAACGAGGAAAAATTCAGATTATGCCGATGGTAAGAATAAATGACAAATGGCTCTGATACCGTCCCGCCTTATGCCCGGAGATACGGTCGGCATTGCCGCGCCTGCAAGTTCATTTGATGCGGATCTGTTTCACAGCGGCATAGAGGTTCTGAAGTCCATGGGATTTCAGACCCTTGTTCCTGACGATATTTTCATAAAAAAAGGATATCTTGCCGGGTCAGATGCCGGCCGCGCGCGGGTGCTGAACAGACTTTTTGCCGACCCTGCGGTAAAAGCGGTGATGTGTGCAAGGGGCGGTTTCGGTTCAATGCGGATACTTCCGATGCTGGATTTCGAAGCGATTCGGAAAAATCCGAAATTTTTCATCGGATTCAGCGATATCTCCGCGCTGTTATGGGGGATATACAGAAATTGCGGTCTTGCCGTGTATCACGGTCCTGTGATAACAACGCTGGGAGATGCGGATCAGAAAACGCTCGAATCGCTGTCTGCAATTCTTTTGTCGGGCTGTATTCCAGAAATAAAGCCGGAAAATGGGATCACCCTGGGATCGGGAACAGCTTCTGGTCCGGTGATCGGCGGAAATCTCACCACACTCTGCCATCTTACGGGAACAGCCTTTGCTCCGGATTTCGGAGAACATATTTTATTGCTTGAAGACAGAGGGGAAGCAGCTTACAGGATTGACAGAATGCTCACACAGATGAAGCTTGCCGGATGTTTTGAACGGCTCGCGGGATTGGTTCTCGGTTCATTTGAAGACTGCGGCATAGAAGATGAAATTTTCAGGATTGTCCGCAATATTTTCAGAGAAAAAAAGCTTCCGATACTCGCCGGTATTGACGCGGGTCACGGAACGCCAAATATCACTGTTCCTTTCGGAATCAGAGCCGACCTTGACGCGGACAGACAGGTGCTGTCGTTTAATGAACCCTTTTATCCGGAGTGCTGAAATGGAGCACAACGGAATTTTAGCAGAATTTTAGCAGAATGATAATGGAAAATGTTCATCATCTTATGATGCAGGCTCTT
>DYRK01000456.1 GCA_020718785.1 Desulfatirhabdium butyrativorans
CCGGCGGCGTGCCCCGTGATAAATTACGGACATATCGCTTTTAAAAGATATGCGGAGCGGCAGACAAGGGCACGCCGCCGGCGTGCCCCTACGGTTGCAGGTTTATGCAGACTTCAGTTCTGATCGGGTTTCTCTATTTCATTGTATGTTTCATCCACTATACCCAGAACATCCATAGAGGGATCATAGCCGATAATTTTGGCTGTTTTGAGGTTGAGAGCGATTTTCATCGGTTCTTTGAAGGTCTGATCCAATTGACGGGGTTTTGCGCCGTTAAATACTTTGGCGAATGTTTCCGCATGATAGTGCCCGATGTACTTGAATCCTGCCTGTGAAAGACTCATCAGAAATCCGTATTTTACCTCGTCGGAACCGGAATTAGAAAATGTCGGGATTTTATAAGAGTTGACGATTTTCACCAGTTCAGGGATGCTCTTTAATGTTATCCCCCCCTGAGGGGTAACAAAGATGGCGTCCGCTTTTTTCTCCCCCAGTTCATGGAAACATCTTTTCACGCTTTCTTCAGCCATTTTCTGATCGGCAATGTCGCTTTTCGTATAACAGCTTACGACTTCAAACCCGCGCTCCTGCATAACTTTTTCTACCTGTTCAACAGCCCCGTAGCTTCTTCCTGCAACAGTATTTTCATAAGCAAGCCCCAGTTTCCGGAACTTGACAATATCATGGAAAATTTGTACCTGACGCTCAAAACGAAGCGGATCAACCCATGCACTCACATGATCATAGCCCGAATCTCCGATGCTCTTGATAATACCGGCTCCCAAAGCATCGCTACATGTAAGCACCATAGTGGGAGTTTTATGCCTGTCATTGGCCAGGTCCTGCCCTGCCCATGTTCCAGTCGCCATTATGAGATCAATATCTTTTTTTCCGTTCACCCGGCCGATGATCTCATCCGCTGTTTTTTTTCTCAGATTGTCGTCCCAATTCGCGCTGTAGTGAGCATCTTTGACAAACTCGATATACGTGCTTTTCAGATTGCCCGCAAGCCAAGCCCAGAGTTCTTTTGTCTGTTCACCCTTCTGCTTGGGAATTTCTGAGGGTTCAATCCAGCCCAGTTCCATCAGACCCTTTACGGTGGCGGTCAGAATCTTCTGATAGTCAATGTATTCCCCTCCCTCATAATACCCGATCCGCCATTTTTTCCCGTCATTTGTTTTCGGCGCGGTGCTGAAAGCCCCTTTGTCCGCTGCCGGCACGGACATGCCGGTCAGAAAAACACAAAGGAAGAGTAAGGTAATTTTTTTCATCATTTTCATCGGAATGTCTCCTTGATTGATTTGATTTATATTCCGGTCAGACAGGAATGTCTGTCCATAGCCCTGTGAAGTGAGAAGTGAAAAATTCTCACTTCTCACTTCTGACTTCCCTGTTATTCCTGAACCGCACAGCCACCGGCTCATATTCCAGCAGAATTTCTTTCAGACCCGCGGAGAGGAAATTTCCGGTCAGGGTCGCGCCGCTGATGCCGTCCACATAGAAAGGCTGTTTTTCCGAAGGAAGTCTTTCTTTTACTGCTCCTTTGGCAATACCGACCGAGACAAAGCCGCCGGTTCGGTCAACAATTTTTTTCCCCTCGAAATTCTTCTGAAACCACTGTTTTTCGATTTCTCCGCCCAGACCGGGCGTTTCGGAATGACTATAGACCGTGAAACCGGCAATGGTTGTTCCGTCGTTTTTCACAGCCAGATAGCCGTAAATCTTTCCCCACAAGCCCCTGCTCTCAATGGGAAGAATATAGGATTCGACAGAGTCCTGCTTCATATACAGATAAATCGGCAGGTCTTTGGGTCCTCTGTCTTTTTCATGAATGATTTTTCCCTCATCTGCTTTGACCCAGAGGCTTTTGATGTTGTCCGAATACAGTTTCTCAACATATTCGGCAGAATAAGCTTTGCCTTCTTCTGTCAGACCAACGGATTTCAGGATATTCTTATGCTTATCCAGCGCGATATTTTTTTCCTGAAATGTTTTTAATCCCGATGATGCCGCGGTCAGAAGAAGACTGCACACCAGACACAGCACTGCTGCAAATACAAAAGATTTGGCGTTACCCGACATTGACGATCCTCCTTTTCAGTCTGAGCCTGATTTCAAAATGATCCAGCAAAGGAGCAAAGATATTCATAAACAGAATTGCGAGCATGACTCCCTCGGGATAAGCCGGATTAAATACCCGTACCAGCACCGTGAGCGCACCGATGGCAAAGCCGTAAATCCATTTTGCCGTATCCATGCCCGGCGCGGAAACCGGATCCGTTGCCATATAAGTAATGCCGAAAGCAAAACCGCCCATAACCAAATGATAGAAGGGATTCAGCGATAGATAAGGCATCGAGGCCTGGGTTGCCAGCAGATTCAGTGCAAAGCCCGTGACGAGCATTCCCAGCACCCCGCCGATTATAATACGGCAGCTGGCAATTCCCACAGTAATCAGAATGACTGCTCCGATCAGACAGAGCAGGGAAGATGTTCCGGCCACAGTGCCGGGATAATTTCCCAGAAAAAGCTTTGAGAAAGTCAATCCTGATTTTGCCAAAAATGTTTCTACCGTATCGGATGCGGCTGTCAGACCCGCAAGCGCAAGCGGAGTGGCTCCGCTGAAGGTATCAACGGCTTTTCCGCTGATAACTGTCCATACCTCGCCGGACATTCTCACAGGGTAGGCAAAAAAGATAAATGCCCGGCCCGTGAGCGCGGGGTTCAAGATATTTCTGCCGGTTCCGCCGAAAATCTCCTTGCCTATGACTACGCCGAAGGAAATCCCTACGGCAGCCTGCCATAAGGGAAGAGTCGGGGGAAGAGTGAGCGGAAACAACAGTCCTGTAACGAGAAATCCTTCGCTGATCGGGTGTTTTCGGACTACTGCAAAGACAAATTCCCAGAAAAAGCCCACGCCGTAGGATACTATGACTAAGGGGAGAACAATGTAAATCCCCCTGAGAAAAACCGAGATAAAATCCGTGGAAAGAGCGGACGCGAGATGACACTGATATCCGGTATTATATATGCCGAAAAGAAAGGGCGGCATGAGTGCAAGAATCACAAAACTCATAAACCGCTTGAGGTCCAGATTGTCCCGGACATGAGGACCGGTCTGGGTTCCATGAGCAGGAAAAAAGAAAAATGTCTCCGTAGCCTCAAAAATCGGATACAGACGCTCCAATTTTCCGCCCTTGACAAAATGCTTCCGCCGGGAATCGAACATATTTTTTATGATTTTCATATATCTCACCTCTTATCCCTCATCCCTGCTCTTTATAATACTTCGCCTTTGCATCCCTGAGAATTTTGCAGACCTCAATTTTCGATGGACAGAGATATGTACACAGCCCGCATTCTGCACAATCGAGCAGTCCCTGTTCCAGAAATTCCTCTACTTCGTCTGCCAGCACGCATTTGAAGGCAAACTGCGGCAGAATATCCACAGGACAGACTTGGGCGCAACTTCCGCAGTTGATACAGGCTCTAACATCCCCGTGAAGGTTGCAGTCCATAGCCAGATCGGATCTGCTCAAAGCCGACAGGAAAGTCCGGAAGTATGTGGGCTTTGTGAAACCGGGAGACAGAAATCCGAAAGGCTGAGGCTCTCTGCTTTCGGGAAGCAATGTCAGCGAGGTCTCATAAAATCCCATATAGCTTTCTTTCGGAGCCGTATATCCCCTGAAAATTCCGCCGACAACATAGCGGACATCGCCCGTTTTTACGCGGCCCCGAACCAGATGTTCCAAGGGTACGCCGGCACGGGTCCGGATATGCTTTCTTTCAATAGAAGCACTTCCGGCAAGCACCATGACTCTTTCTACAGAATAGACTCCGCTCTTCAGGGATTGGGCGATGGTCAGGACATCCTGAGCGCAGATATACCATGAGCGGTTTTCCGAAGAAGCAGTTTTCGTGTGATAGATCATCACGCCTGCATCTCCGGCAGGATAAGGACCCTTGCATGTATGAGTAATAAGCCCGTCCAGTTCTTCGGTAGTGGCAGGCCGCCGGACTGCCCCTACGACATGAACGGTTTTTGCCAGTTTACTCAGAATCCGGATGCCGAATTCGAATAGCTCCTTTTTTCCTTTCAGATAAACCGCGGGATCGGGCTGAAATGGTTCACCGTCATCTGAAGTAACAAAAATCGCCGGGGGGATTTTGTCATGCCTCGCAATGTCTCGGAAGGGAAGTTCCCGTATAAATTGCCATACCCCGCGTCCGAGAAGAATCTGCAGTAATTCTTCCCGTCCGATTTTCTCCAGACCGGATTCGGATATTGAGTCAAAAGTTTCAAAAGATTCGGTTTCGTCCAGCCGGATCACAATTGCTTTGACGATCCGCCGGGGTCCGAATTCCATATCCGTAATTTCGCCTCCGCCCGGTGAGAGAAATTTCACTTCGGGATGCCGTTTGTCTTCAAAAAGAACAGAGCCGATCTTTACCTTGTCTCCTTTTTCCGCCGAAAGCCGGGGGATGATAAACGGAATCTTTTCCGGTAATACGGCAACATATTCGGGTTTCGGCAAATCTTCCGAATCCGAGGATGGCTTTCCCTCGATGTTCAGATCATAGCCTTTTTTTATAGTGACGGAAATCATCTCATGCCTTGTCGTTTATCTGTTGATAATGTAGGACGACTTTGCAAATCGTCCTGTTGTTCAAACGAGTTGCAAAATCGTTTCATAATTTATGTGTGTCCGATCCAGTCCACATAATGCCGGAGTTCTTCCAATACCCTCGGACACTCCCCCTGATAGGACATAAAAAGTTTTTCTCTGGCACGGGTCATGGTAGTATAAAATTTCAGCTTCATCTTATCTCGTTCATTCGGGTCTGATTCATTTTGTTTATTA
>DYRK01000457.1 GCA_020718785.1 Desulfatirhabdium butyrativorans
ATTATTAAAACACGCTTTATTTTTCTCGTTCCCAAGCCCCGGCTTGGGAACGCACCTGCCGGGGAGGCTCCCCGGCTTCCCGTGACGGGAGACTGCACGAAGCCGGGGCTTCGGGCACAGACGCGTTCCCAAGCAGGGGCTTGGGAACGAGAAAAAAGTGTGTTCCCTCGTTCCCAAGCAGGGGCTTGGGAACGAGAAAAAGTGTGTTCCCTCGTTCCCAAGCAGGGGCTTGGGAACGAGAAAAAAGTGTGTTCCCTCGTTCCCAAGCCCCGGCTTGGGAATGCACTTGCCGGGGAAGCCCCGGCTTCCCGTGACGGGAGACTGCACGAAGCCGGGGCTTCGGGCACAGACGCGTTCCCAAGCAGGGGCTTGGGAACGAGAAAAAGTGTGTTCCCTCGTTCCCAAGCCCCGGCTTGGGAATGCACTTGCCGGGGAAGCCCCGGCTTCCCGTGACGGGAGACTGCACGAAGCCGGTGATGCTTTCGTTAAAGCCGGTACAGAGAATGACAGGGCGGACCTTCCGCAGATCGCGCCGATAAGCTTGTATCGCCCTTTTAAGGTTTCTATCAGTATTCTGATATTGGCAGGCTCGTCGTCAACGATCAGGACTTGCTGCTCCTCAGATATGTTCTCCATCTTTATTTTCTCCTTGTTCCAGTGGAAATCCTGCTGTCCGGGCAAGTCCTGCCAGAATTTCACGTGCCTGTCTGAAATCAAAAGAACTGATGCAATCCTCCAGTTTTTCTATATCGCTTTGAAATCCGAGTTTCTCCAGATAGGTTTTTACCGGATACAGCCCGTCTTCGGCTTTGGGGCTGTGCCGCTGAAGAAGCAGGAAAAGCTCGCGGATTTCAGAATAAGGAGCAGAGGAAGATATTATTTCCGGGGGCTTCGCCAAAGGCTGATCTCCGATTTCAAACTGTTCCGCGGATGTCAACGCCCGCTTTAAGGCGGCTTCGAATGTATCCAGCAGAATTTCGGCATGTGCCGAACCGTTGTTTTTAATCGCGGATTCCAGTTCACGCGATGCCTGCCAGAGTTCATTTGCTGAGAGATTTCCGGCAACGCCTTTGAGCGTATGATTCAGATTCAGCGCAAGCCCGGTATTGCCGGTTTTCAGAGCATCCCGGATTTTATCTGCCATGTCTGCATAATCCCGGGAAAATGTTTTCAGAAGTTTTGCAAGGACTTTCCGGTTTCCGCCGAGCCGGTTCAGCGCGGATTCCGTATCAATTCCCGCGGATACCGCGTCAACCTTGCCCTCGGAAATTTCATCGGCGGAGATGCTTTCCTGTAACTTGCAACCTGAATCCTGCAACCTGTAACCTGCATCCTGTAACTTGCAACCTGAATCCTGCAACCTGTAACCTGCATCCGCCTTTATCCACCGGCTCAGGACAGAAAACAGCACATCGGGAACAATGGGTTTGGTGATGTAGTCGTCCATTCCGGATTCAAGGCATTTCTCGCGGTCTCCTTTCATGGCATGGGCGGTCATGGCGATTATGGGTACGGAGTTAGGGGTAAGGGGTGAGAGGTGAGAGGAAATTTCCCCCTGACCCCTGACCCCTGACCCCTCACCCCGCTCCCATTCCCTTATCCGTCTTGCAGCCTCATAGCCGTCCATGACCGGCATCTGCACATCCATAAGGATCGCCGAAATAGGTTCGGAATTTTTCATTGCAGAGCATATCATGTCAACCGCTTTTTGTCCGTTATCGGCAACAGTTACGACAGCACCTGCGCTTTCAAGAATTTCTGTTGCCACCTGCTGATTGATGGCATTATCCTCGACCAGAAGAATCCGTGCATTTCTGACAGAATCCGTGATTTCGGCATCTGCCGATTCAGACCGTTCCGATGCCTCGATCTGAGCCTGCGATTGCAGACCGAATACACAGGTAAAATAAAATGTGCTGCCTTTGCCCGGGGTACTTTTTGCGCGGAGATTTCCGCCCATCATTTCAACTAATTGTTTGCATATCGTCAGTCCCAGTCCTGTGCCGCCGTATTTCCGCGTAGTGGATCCGTCAGCCTGAGTAAAAGATTCGAACAGCTTGGGAATCTGTTCCCGACGAATTCCGATCCCTGTGTCTCTGACCGAAAATTTAAGCATCACTTTATTTTCCGGCAGTGTATTTCTCTTACGCAGATAGAAGGTCTTGGGAACAGCCCTGACTTTGATGACAATGCTGCCCTGCTGAGTAAATTTGACCGCGTTGTCGGCAAGATTGGTAAGAACCTGCCCGAGCCGGAGCGGATCCCCGGAAAGATACCGAGGCACATTTTCTGAGATATCCGCACTCAGTTCCAGTCCTTTTTCAGCAGCTTTGCCGGAAATAATACCGACAAAATTGTCCATCACATTATTCAGCCGGAAAGCAACGGTTTCCAATTCCAATTTTCCGGCTTCGATTTTGGAAAAATCTAGAATCTGATTGATAATTCCCAAAAGACTTTCGGAAGAACGCTTTATTTTTTCAAGATAACCACGCTGTCTGTCTGTCAGATCGGTTTTCAGAGCCAGATCGCTCAGACCGATAACCGCATTCATGGGTGTTCGGATTTCATGGCTCATATTTGCCAGAAATTCGCTTTTGGCTTTGCTGGCAGCGGTCGCGGCTATTCTTTCCTCTATGTTTTTCTGAAGCTTTTCTCCCATCTCGTTAAACGCTGCTGCAAGTTCGCCGATTTCATCTTTCTGTCTGATACAGACGCGTTCCCCGAGATTTCCCGCGGACATGGAACGGATTGCCCTGACTAACTGACGGATAGGATGGGTAAAAGAACGTGCTGTAAAAAATCCCGCAATGACTGCCAGCACAAACACCATGCAGGAACTGATCAGAATCAGCCGGAGGGTGTCTGCTTTTCCCTGTTCGATGGATGCCGAATTGAGTGCTGTTGACAGAATTCCCACTATGTCGTTATTACTGTTCCGTATCATTCCGTAAGCTGTGGCATAAAAACCGCCGCATATAGGTTCCGGACGGTCAAAAGAAAAAATATCCGGCTGATTTTTTACGAGGCTGAAATCCGAAAACGCGGTATCCCATAATTCTGTGAGCGTGTTTCCGTTTTCATCCTGAACAGTGCTGACAAGCCCGTCAGCCGAGGATTTCCGCGATAAAGGCGATTTCCACTGAAGTGTCACTTCTGCCTGAACCCATCCTTTGATAACCTGCAACAACTGTACGTTAAAGGGATAGGTGACAATGACCGCGCCCAGAACGCTCAGGGTGCTGTAATCCACCAGGGGCCGGGATGCTTTGATGGCAAGCCCTCCGTCAGTGACAAAATAATCAGACTGTGTGGCAAGACTTATGGTTTCGGAAAGAATATCATCATCGGGCCCGGTAAAAAAAAGATCAGCCGGCTTTTCAGCACTATGGCTGCGCGCCAGCAGTTTTTTATCCGCGTCAAAGACTTCCACAATCGCGGTAAACCACATTTCCTGCCGGGCCTGAATATCGGACTGGATTTGGTCCCGGGTTTCCAGATCATTGATTTTCTCTTTGATCCCGTTGATTTCTGCCAGCATATTCGCGATGTTTTCCGCGCGCTTGATATGTTCGGACATGATGATTTCGGCATTTTTCACAGCCTGAACACTTGCCGACCGGAGTTCTTTTTCCATCCTGCTTGCGGTAATCCACATGCTCACAGAGGTTATGAGTGCCATAGGAATGACAATAACTGCAGCAAAAATCAGCACCAGTCTGAGCATTATGGAGAATTTCATGATGATGGATACTTTCAATCGGAGAGCAAGAATTATTTCTCACTTCTCAACTCACGTTACGCATATATAACGAAAAATCAGCGATTTTCAGAAACTGAGTTTCTTGAAGAAACTTAGTTTCTCAAGTTGTATGCGTAAGGTGAGTTCTCAATTTAAAAAACAATCCCCGCATAGCCGACAAAGCTGTCTCCGGGATGTTTGTCATAGCTGCTCGCATATTTTACAATTTCCGCACGTTGCGCGCCCATACATTTACTCGCGGCAATGGCAGCAGCGGCTGCTCCGGCACAGCAGGCGCTGCGGTTTGTCAGAGCCTCCTGTATGACGGTCCCGGGATCCATGGCAGCCATAGCCTCGATTATTCTGCGGTCGTTTTCATTCCGCACCCAGTCAATTGCGGCAATGCCGCTCCCTTTGGGGCTGAAGCCGTAGTTCGGACCGTAATGGGTCAGGTCTGTTGACCCGATCACTTTCACTTTTAATCCAAGACGTTCTGAAATATCTGCAACTGCTTTCCCGATTTCCGAAGATGATCCGTTTGGCGGAACGCCTACAGGAACAATTCTGGCATCTTTGAAAAAATATTTTATAAACGGCAGTTGAAGTTCTATAGTGTTATCCTGTGTGAATCGGTCTGTGGTTTCAATATGAAAAGAAAATTTTTCAGTAAGGGCTTTTGCGAAAGTGCTTTCAATAACGAGTTCGCCAAAGGGCGTTTCATATCCGCCTTCTGTCATAATAAACCGCGGGGAACCGGGATGAAGGTGCATTCCGAAAATAACGATCACATCCGGCTGCTCTTTTTCCGAAAGAAGCCGGATCACATTGCAGGCAATGCTTCCTGAAAAAAACCAGCCCGCATGTGGTACAATTCCGCCGACAAATTTTCTGTCCGGAACGGTTCCGGTCTGGTCAGATTTAAGAAAAGCTTTGATTTCTCTTTCGCATTCCGCGGCGGTTGCAGGATACCAGCTTCCGGCAAAAACCGCCCGTCTCAGTTTCTTCATAAATGCCCCCTTTTACGGTTCAGATACAAAATTCCCCTGCAGAGCGGGTTTTTCTCGTTCCCAAGCCCCGGCTTGGGAACGCACTTGCCGGGGAGGCTCCCCG
>DYRK01000458.1 GCA_020718785.1 Desulfatirhabdium butyrativorans
GCCGCCGGCGTGCCCCAGTGCTGCGAACAGTTCATAGGGCACGCCGCCGGCGTGCGCCCCTACGGACAGGCAATTACGTTCACATTCACAGACTTTTCCATCCGTGTTCGCCCACTAATTTTACAAAGCGGCATCCGCCGAGGTCGGTACGGTGAATGCCTTTTTCATCCTTGTACAGTTTGACAAGTTCCTGAGAATGCTGATCTCCCACAGGGATCACCATGCGTCCGCCCTGAGCGAGCTGGCTTACCAGCGGGTAGGGAATATCAGGCGCGCCGGCAGTGACGATAATCGCGTCAAAGGGACCTTCGTCTTTCCAGCCGAGTGTGCCGTCTGAGTAACGCGTGACAATATTGTGATAAGATAAGGCATCAAAAAGCTTGCGCGCACGGGAAAAAAGTGTATAAATCCGCTCGACTGTATAAACTCGGAACACGATTTCGGCGAGAACCGCCGCCTGATATCCCGAACCGGTTCCGATTTCAAGCACGCGGTCATCTTCGGAAACCTGCAATGCCTGAGTCATTTCAGCCACCATATATGGCTGCGAAATGGTCTGCTGTTCGCCGATAGGAAGCGGGAAATCTCCGTAAGCCTGATCCTGCAAAGCCTCGCTGACAAAAAGATGCCTCGGCACATTCCGTACAGCAGCGAGAACTTTCGCGTCTGTTATTCCGCGGGCTTCTATCTGCTTTCTGACCATTTCCTCACGTCGACGCGTGTATATGACAGAATCCTTTTCTTCCATAATCGGAATCTTTTATCAGAGGAATCGGGTTCGGTCAAGGGAAAGTGAGAATTGAGAAGTGAGAAGTGAGAAGTGAGAAGTGAACATTCAATTCTCACTTTTCACTTCTCGCTTCTCACTTCCTTCTTCTCACTTCCTTATATTTTATAGATTATCCGCTCATCGGTAATGATAATATCAACATATTTGTCATGGGACTGCATGGGAATCTGCGGAACAATCTGGCATTCAAAGGCAAGGGAAACTTTCCGGATAAAGGACGGCAGCTTGGGAATCAGCCGGTCGTAATATCCTTCACCGGTGCCGAGCCGCGCCCCTTTTTCATCAAAAGCGATTCCCGGCACAACCGCAATATCAATGCGCTCAATCGGAACAGGCTTGCATCGGGCAGAATCCGGCTCCCGGATTCCTCTGGGACCGGGTTTCAGACAGGTATCAAGATTGTCTGCTTTCATGAATTTCATTTTATGCTTTTCTTTTTCAAAAGCCGGGAGAATAACCGCTTTCCTGACGGACAGGCAGTTTTTTAATATTCCTTCGGTAGGGACTTCATGAAGACAGGCGATATACAGCAAGGGAACTTTGGCTTCAAGAAAATTGGCAAATTCAAAGACGCGGCTTTCTATTTTTTTTGTTTTTTCAGCCCGTTCTTTGTCGGAAAGCGCATCCAGCAATTTTGCGACCGTATTCCGCAATTCACGTTTTCTTTCTCTGATTTCCTCCATATATGTATTCTCCAAAGCTTTCCTCCCGTTCACAAGACGGGCGACTATCCGGCACAGTAAAGCGGGTTTGAAACCCGCTTTGCTTAACGGCATTGAAGCCGGGCTTGGGAACCGGGGATCGAAAAGGTAAATATTATTATTGATATCAGGCAGATCGGAAGCATCCGGCTCGGATTCCCTTTTCCGGAAAAGCCGATACCGATCTGTTCTGATCCCGGTAGAAATTATACAGGAACAGCCGGGAAAAGTCAAGTCGTAATAATCATTGACGAAATAATCTGCGTGTGATACAGGTTAGGGCTGTCCGTATTGTGTCATTTTTGCAATGAAGTGATTTTTTTCGACATAACATCAGGCGGGAATATAGGGATTATTATGCTGGAAATCAAGTATGTGAGAGAAAATTTGGCGGAAGTTCAGAGAGCATTGTCAACGCGCGGAGATGCTGCCGATCTTGAAACATTCAGAATTTGTGAGGCAGGACGCCGGGAAGTCCTCGGGGAAATCGAAAAATTAAGACAGCGGCGCAACACGGTTTCCGAAGAGGTCGCGGCTATGAAAAAAAAAGGGGAAGATGCAGAAAGCATTGTGTCTGAAATGCGTGATGTATCTGCCAGAATCAAGGAATTGGACAAACGGCTGTCAGAACATGAGGAAGCGGTCAGCAAAATTATCATGGGGCTGCCGAATATTCCGCATTCCTCTGTTCCTTTGGGAAAAGACGCATCCGCAAATCCTGCGGTTAAGCAGCATGGTATTCCGCGGGTATTCGATTTCGAACCGGCTCCACATTGGACACTTGGAGAAAATCTCGGAATTCTTGATTTTGACAGGGCTTCCAAAATCGCCGGCGCACGGTTTCCGCTGTATCTGGGCGCGGGCGCAAGATTAGAGCGCGCCCTGATCAATTTCATGCTGGATATTCACACCGCGGAACACGGTTACAAAGAGGTTCTGCCGCCGTTTATGGTCAACCGTCAGAGCATGACAGGAACCGGACAACTGCCCAAATTCGAGGCTGATCTTTTCAAAGTGGAAGGCTGGGATTATTTTCTGATTCCCACCGCGGAAGTTCCGGTGACCAATATCCATCAGGGGGAAATCATCGCCGAAGAAATGCTGCCGATTTATTATACGGCTTATACGCCCTGTTTCCGTTCCGAAGCCGGCTCTTACGGAAAAGATACCCGCGGGCTGATCCGTCAGCATCAGTTCAACAAAGTGGAATTGGTGAAATTCTGCACCCCGGAAAGCTCTTATTCAGAACTCGAAAAACTTTTGGACAATGCCGAAACCATACTGAGACGCCTTGAACTTCCCTATCAGGTCATTTTATTGTGTACCGGCGATATGGGTTTTTCCGCGGCAAAAACATTCGACATCGAAGTATGGCTGCCCGCGCAGGGAGTTTTCCGGGAAATTTCTTCATGCAGCAATTTCGAAGATTTTCAGGCACGGCGGGCAAATATCCGTTTCAAAAGAAAAGGGAAAAAAGGCACGGAATTAGTCCACACGCTCAACGGTTCGGGTCTTGCCGTGGGACGGACTTTTGCTGCAATTCTCGAAAATTATCAGCAGGCAGACGGTTCTGTGCTGATTCCCGATGCCCTGAAACCATATATGGGCGGCATAGAAAAAATAGAAGTGAAAAAAGAGAAGTGATAATTGAAGAGGATATTATGAGAATAGAAGATTTTCCGCAGGAAATACGGCCCTATCTTCTCCCGAAAATCAAGGGAGAATTGTTCTATCAGTGTCTCGGCTGCGGTCAGAAACACGGCATTGAAAAGCTGCTTTATACCTGCCCGGGCTGCGGCGAGGTACTGCTGATTTATAATGAAGACGCGGAGAGGGTAAAACGGATATCCGGACGGATCTGGCAGCGGATTTTAGATTACCGGAAAATGCTCAAGATTCCGGCTATGAAGGGAATTTTTCTCTATCATGAATTCATCGCGCCCGTAATTCCCTTAGAAGCCATTGTATATCTGGGAGAAGGACATACTCCGGTGGTGGAAGCCAATCCGCTGATGCAGCAGAAAGCAGGGATAAAGTTTTATTTTAAAAATGACGGGCAGAATCCGAGTGCGTCGTTTAAAGACCGGGGCATGGCAAGCGCCATGAGTTATATTAATTTTCTTATTCAGAAAGGGTTAGTTTCCGATGTCCTGGCTATATGCGCGTCAACAGGGGACACTTCCGCGGCAGCCGCGCTCTATGCTTCCTATCTGAGAGCCGATATCAAATCCGCGGTGATTCTTCCGCATAAAAAAGTCACACCCCAGCAATTATCCCAGCCGCTGGGAAGCGGCGCCGCGGTGTTTGAGATTCCGGGAGTCTTTGACGACTGCATGAAGGTGGTGGAACATCTCGCAGAAAATTACAATGTCGCGCTGCTCAATTCCAAAAATGCGTGGCGGATTCTGGGGCAGGAATCCTATTCTTATGAGGTGGCACAGGCTTTTGAATATGAAATGGAAGACAAAGTCGTTATTGTCCCTATCGGCAACGCTGGCAATATCACCGCGGTAATGAACGGATTTATGAAATTCCATGAGGCAAAAATTATCTCTGCGCTGCCGAAAATTATCGGGGTCCAGTCCGAACATGCGAATCCGGTCTGTCTGTATTATCGGGAACCGGACCCGGAAAAGCGCAGATTTGTCCCGGTCACGGTAAAGCCGAGCGTGGCGCAGGCTGCCATGATCGGGAATCCGGTGTCTATGCCGCGGGTGATTCATCTGGCAGAAAGTTACAACCGCATGGCTGGCAAACAGCGTGTTTTCTTTGTGGAAGTCAAAGAGCAGGCTATTATGGACTGCTATCTGCTCGCAAACCGCAACGGACATGTTGCCTGCACTCACGGCGGCGAATGTCTTGCCGGGCTGATGGCTGCGCGGAAACAGAAAATCGTGAAAGATGAGGAGATTGCAATCTTGGATTCCACAGCCCATGCCCTGAAATTTTCCGGTTTTCAGGAAATGTATTTTGAAAACCGGTTCCCGCCGGAATTCGAAGTTTCTCCCAACCCGAAACTGGTCAACGCACCGATACTGATGCGTCCTTCGGACCTTGAAAAAGTCCCGGGTCCAGGAAATCCGCTGCCGGATGAAGAGTTCAAAATATTTGTGAAGCGGGTATCCGAGGAGATTGCAAAAGCCCTGAATCTGAAAAAGTCTGCGTGAATTTTTTCCTTCATTATAAAATCAAGGAAAAGTTTCCGGAGTGCAGGGTTCACCTGCACATCAAACATCTCCCTTAAAAACCGGGTTTTTTTTGAAAAAAATCCGGTATCCGGAGTGCCAAAATGAAATTTTGGCATTGTGCTGAACCCATCTTATAAAATCGGCATTTTCCTCGTTCCCAAGCCCCGGCTTG
>DYRK01000459.1 GCA_020718785.1 Desulfatirhabdium butyrativorans
TAAAAAAAACTGATTTTATAAAGGAGTTGCTTATCACTACTTATGCAGGACTCCCCAAAAATTTACGGAGTTGTTACTTCAGGAAATATATGGAAGTTTTTAAAACTTGAGAATAATAAAATTTATATTGATCTGGATGACTATTCTATCAGAGAAGTATCTGAAATAATCGGAATCTTATGTTCAATGATCGAACAGAACGCATAGCCATCTGTTGCAACCGGCTTCTCAGGTGTTATATTTTTCCCGGCCAAGCAGACCTATCGCCCGCCGCTTAATTCGGTGTATGTCGTCCAAGCCTCACTGACATTAAGTTAAGCGTGGAAATGATTCATCCGGAGTGCTGAAATGAAATTTTAGCACTGTGCTAAAATTTCATTTCAGCACTCCTCCTCCTTAACCTTATCTGTCAGGACACGCCGCCGGCGTGTCCCTACGCGTTATCGTGCAATCATTGCCCGCATCATGTCCCCGGCATTTTCAGCATGATCCGCAATCTCTCCGATGATTTCGGCAAGTCTGACTACATGAAAAACCGTCACCGGGTCTGTATTCAGATGAAACACCATCCGTTTGATCTCGGCTTCTGCTTTGTCTGCCTCGTGTTCCTGCTGGCGAAGCTTTCGGATAATATCTTTGACAGCAACACGCTGTTTTTCCGAATAATTTTTGAAATATTTTCTGGATTCGGCAACCATGTGAGCCAGTTCTTCGATGGGTTCGATAGTGGCATCCACAAGAATAAAAAACTCTTTTTCAAGTTCTTTGGGAATTCCGGGTTCGGGACGAAAGGATATCCAGTCCAGAGCATCTTCGACACTGTCCAGAACGCTGTCCTGTTCTCTGAGATACATGAACAATTCAAATTTGTCCACAGGCAGTACCGAGCCTTTGGGAAGATGTCCGCGTATCCGGCGTTTGATGACATCTGCTTCCCTTTCGAGCCGGATCACTTCCTGCCGGAGTTCCTGTCAGGCGATCATAGTCTTTTTTCAGCATAATATTGGAAGTCTGTGTCTTTTCATCATAAGTAATGACAGCCATGCCGCTTTCCAGTTGCCTCAGTACCTGAGCGACCTTCTGTTCCAGAGACAGAATGACCTCCCCGTAATCGCTTCCATCACGGGTGATAATTTCCTCTATAAGCCTCTGAAAGGCTTCGGGACTCAACTGACGATATGGAATTCTGACTATATTCTTCATGTCAGCCCTGCTGTTATAGATTTCAAGAAATTAATTTTCACAAGGAAGCAGGGAGGCGATAATACTGTGCCGAATACCTCCGACCGATGACGCAGTGAAATTCAATTTCTGGAAATCTGTATCTTACCTTTTTGCCCACCACCACGCGACTTTGCCGATGATGCCGGTTTCGATTTCCTCTCCCAGAAGACAGATAGTGGCTTCCATGCTGTTCTTGTTTTCGGGAATCCCCAAAACCGTCCCCTTTTTTATATATGAAAGCCATTTTACGGCTGCACCGCCGCCGTATCGGAACGCGACCATTTTTTTATGCAGAACTTTCGGGTCCTTCAGGGAATGATCAATGGCAACAATATCTCCGTCTGCCAAAATCGGATACATGCTGTCCCCGCGGACACGGCAGCAGGTGTAATTCTCCGGATTGCCCGGCATCCATGTCTTGTCAGCATAAATAAGGCAGTGTCCGTCTATATCGCTGTCCCTGATTTCCGAAGGCATTCCCGCGGCGATTTCATCCCTGAGAAGCCTGACCGGCAAATAATTGTCAGCGGAAAAATCCTGATGAAAGGTTTCCGGTTCCGCGCCTGTCTGAATATTCAAAACAGGCGCGGGAGCAGACGGTTTTCCGGTGAGCAGCCAGTCCAGAGCGGTGTCAGTCTCCTGTGCGGCCTTCAGAACAGCCGCGAGCGAAAGTCTTATCTTTCCTTTCCGATATCTGGAAATCGTAGCTTTTACCACCCCCAGACGTTCTGCCAGTTCCGCATCTTTTGTGCATCCGTATAAGCGCATCATCCGGGAGATAATGCCTTCCTGATTTGTCTTATTCATTATGCTATCAGCCTTAAAAACCTTGTCCGGAGTGCCAAACTTACAGTTTGGCACTCCGGACAGAATATTGATATTTCAGTCTTTCCAGTTCCACCATTTCAGCAGTTCGGGATCGTGCCTTGTGTCTGAAACAAAATAAACCGCGCATCGGAAAACATAGAGCATACACCGGTCTGTTTTGAAACCGGCAAACTCGTTGAGCCGCCGATACAGTTCCTCCGGGTCCTGCCCTTTCAGTTCCCCGACAGACCTGAATCCGAGATTCCAGAAATCAAGCGCGGTCTTTTTTCCGACGCCCGGAATTATCTGGAATGATTTCAGTATATTCTTTTTTTCTATTGCCGGAGACGCATCAAATATCTGTTCCGCGTCAGGCATAAGTCTGATATCCACAGCCTGTTACCTTTGCCGGATAAGTACCCGAACCCGAAAAATTAAACGTCAAATTCATATTAGGTAGCATTTTTTCTCATTTTGTGTCAATAAAAAAACCCTATGCCCCTGTCGCGGTGCAGTATTACGGCCGGAGATTTTCGCAGTAAGGCTTCGAAAGTAGGATATTCCTACCTTATAATACTGTTCTCACCCCATTGACCTTATATGCCGTTATGTGAGAATACATAAAGAATTTTCCTCGTTCCCAAGCCCCGGCTTGGGAGCGAGAAAACTCACGTTAATAAAACATCCTGAATATATTGATAATTATGGCGCATATCCTTATTATTGACGACAATAAATTTTTCTGCAACGCGCTTTTCGATATCGTGATGGAAAACGGAAAGCATGATGTGGTGTGCAGACACAGCATTGCCGAAGGCATAGAAAAAGCCCGTGAACAGGCATTCGATGTTGTTTTTTTGGATGTCCAGCTGCCTGACGGAAACGGTCTGGATGCTCTTCCGGAACTTAAAAAGACGGTTTCACGTCCGGATGTGATTATCATCACCGCGACGGGAAATCACAGCGGCGCGAAGCTTGCCATTGAAAACGGCGCGTGGGATTATATTCAAAAAGAAGACACATTCGACCGTATCAGCCTCAGCCTGTTCAGGGTGCTGGAATATCGCAAAAACAAAGTCGTTGTGGGTCCGACCGTACTCAAACGCAGACACATCATCGGAGAAAGTCCCGCGCTCATGGCATGTCTGGACCTCGTGGCACGCGCCGCGGTAAGTGATGTTAATGTCCTGATTACAGGACCTACCGGGACCGGGAAAGAGCTTTTTGCACGCGCCATCCATGAAAACAGCCCGCGTGCGGAAAAAGAATTCGTGGTGGTTGACTGCACCGTAATCCCGGAAACTTTGGCGGAAAGTGTGCTTTTCGGTCATGAAAAAGGCTCGTTTACGGGCGCGGACAGAAAACAGGAAGGGCTGATCCGGCAGGCAGATCACGGAACGCTGTTCTTGGATGAAATCGGGGACCTGCCTCTGCCGATTCAGAAATCGCTTCTCAGAGTGCTTCAGGAACAGCGTTTCCGGACAGTAGGCGGAAAAGAAGAGGTGAAAAGCGATTTCAGGCTGATTTCCGCCACCAACAGAGATCTGGATAAAATGGTCAGTGCCGGCACGTTCCGAGAGGACCTTCTCTATCGGCTCCGGGCAATTACGATTCAGTTGCCGCCTCTTTCAGAGAGACCCGAAGATATCCGCCCCCTGACGCGTCATCATCTGGAGATACTTTACGAAAAATCAGGCACTGAGCCGAAAGGCATTTCCCCTGTCTTTTTCGAGGTGCTTGAATCCTACCGCTGGCCAGGCAATGTCAGAGAACTGTTTCACGCACTGGAAAGCGCGTATGCCGCGGGTATAGGAAGCGTGCTTGTGCCTCAGCATCTTCCTCCTGAAATCCGTGTCCATGCCGCATGGACCGAATTGGACAAAAGCGGTAAAAAAAATCAGCCTGATGCCCCCGCGGAACTTCCCAATTTCAAAGAATACCGTTCAGCAATGACCCGTGAATATCTGCGGGAATTGGTATCCATAACAGACGGCGATATGAAAGAAGCCTGCCGGATATCCGGCTTTTCCCGCTCCCGTCTGTATGATCTTCTGAAAGAATATCATATTGCTGTCTGAATCCGGAAAATAGGACAGACGCGGGAGTTGCTCAGGTTCTTTTTAAATTCAGCAACAGCCTTATCCCCGGCGATGCTTCTTCCATCACCCAGATTTATTTTGATGATGACAGCAAGCTTCTCACAGGAATAGGCGAACTCGTCGCGAGCAGCGGTGTTGACTATTTTGAACCTGCAAAGATCGGTCAGCTCCCGGGTGGAAACAGCCTTGATCCCAGATTCCGTGGAGATTTTTCGGTTGAACCGAATGCCCCGACCGCGCCTAACGGCATCAATCCGGGTGAATGGCTTGGGATTTATTTTAATGTGACGGGAACATTTGATCAGGTGGTCGCCGCTTTGGAAAGCAGCGCCCTGAGAGTCGGTTTCCATGTTCAGGCATTTGAAAATGGCGGAAGTGAAGCATTTGTAAATAACCTGACCAAATTCATCACGCCGCCGGAAACACCGACGACGACTGTGCCGCCGGCAACTGTTCCTGAAACTGCTCCGGCGACGACCGTGCCTGAAACTGCTCCGACTGCTGTACCTGAAACACCGCAGACAACTCCGGTAGCAGAAAATTCGCCGGCTGAAACGCCTCCGGCAA
This sequence comes from Desulfatirhabdium butyrativorans, assembly GCA_020718785.1. Taxonomy (GTDB): domain Bacteria; phylum Desulfobacterota; class Desulfobacteria; order Desulfobacterales; family DYRK01; genus DYRK01. The sequence goes on from DYRK01000459.1 coordinate 4,698, forward strand.
CGACGACTGTACCTGAAACGACTACTGCGGCTGTACCGCCTGCTACTACGACACCGGCAACTGTGCCTTATTATCCTCCGGCTCCGACAGATGGAGGAAATTCTTCAGTGCCTGAACCGGCAACCATGTTCCTTC
>DYRK01000460.1 GCA_020718785.1 Desulfatirhabdium butyrativorans
CGAAATTCAATTTCCGGAAGTCTGTAGGCCTAGGGTGGGTTAGCGGAGCATAACCCACCGTTTTATGTACGTGGCGTATTACCTTTTCTTCTGACGCAGAACAAAATTCTGTTCGTAAACTCCGCTTTCGGAAATACGGACAGTCGCTTTCTCGTTTTGATAGCCTTTTTTGGAAATTTTTACTACATATATGCCCTGTCCGAATCCTGCAAACTCATAGCAGCCCGAAGCATCGCTTATGGTTTCTGCTTTTTCACTGTTTCTGCATCGGCTGATAACACGCGCATTTTCAAGCACATCGCCGTTTTCATCCGTCACAGTGCCGTGAATCGTAATTTCATCTGACAGACAGGACCCTTCCTTATAAGAAAACGGCGCGGCAGGATATCCGGATTCCCAAGTATGGGGACTGGAAGCGTTTATCATCTCATCATCTGATTTCAGAAAATAATCATAGCGGACAGTAGGCGCAGCATCCGGAAGCGGATCATTGTAAGTAACATCAAGATGATACCAGTTTCCGCATACTTTTACCATGTTCCATACATGATTCATTTCCGGAACACCGGCGATAATCGCAACTTCAATACCGGCTTCCCTGAGCATTTCAAATGCCGTCAGCGTGTATCCCTGACATACCGCGCTGCCGAGATTGAGAACATCGAATGCACTGCGTCCGGTCCCGGTCACATCATATCGGGTATTCAGGACAATCCAGTCATGAACGGCTCTGACTTTCTCTTCGTCATTCATCTCATTGCCGATGATTTCGGAAAGTATTTCTGCTGTTCTCTCACGGACGTATTCCTCCTGCCCCGCGGTGGTCAGATAATCCGCTGTGCAGTCCATATCAATTGCTCCGTCTGTCCCTTCCCATCGGCTTTCGCAACGGACAATATTCCAGTACAGATATCCGTCCGAAGCTTTGATTTCTCCGAGAGCCTGCTCTGAAATGCTCCCGACTTCATCAAAGTCGAAGTCATACTTCAAAGTGATGCTGAAGGTATTCAGACGGGCTTGAAGTCTGTCTGTCAATACTGCCTTGAATTCCTTATATGAGGAACAGACAGTCTGTGACTCGGAATTTCTTTTTGTTCTCTTATCCGACTCGGACAGGTTATATTCGGAAATGCCCCGATATGCCGGGTTTTCCCAATAGCTGCCGCCTTGGTCCCCGAAAGAATTGTCCGGGGTTCCGCATAGAAAAACCGAAATCATCAAAACAAAAACTATTTTGCTGAATTTTTTCATGGCTGACTCCTTTCTCCAAAGTTATGTTTTTTTATCTCACGATGCAAAGGAGTCGTCAATGGGGCAGAAGATGTATTTGAGGATGGGGAAAATGCGCTGTTTAAGGGTAGGAAAATACGCATTCGATTCAAATCCGAATCAATAAGCGACCGACCATTATGATTTATAAGATCCGGCGGGTCAGACATTTCTGTCTGACCTTTATCATGAACAGGCAGGAATGCCTGTTCTGCCGCAAAAAAATTATAAGTCTTTAAGGTCGCTCGCTTAGTGAAAAAAATAAAATTGTCAAGATTCGGAGTATTATAAGTTTAACCCTTAATTTGCATTGATATTCGGCATTAAACATTCAGCAGATCGAAAAGACCCTCATTCCCACGCTCAGGCGTGGGAACGAGTACGCTGAAACTTTTCGATCTGCTGACATTCTATATATACTGACCACCGGCATAATCTGCGCTTTTGTAAAACGGCTTTGCAAATCGTTTTTTTATCGGCAAAACGGTTTGCAAAACCGTTTTACAGAAAATTTGAAAAGCGCAAATTGTGACGGTGGAAAGAATAGTCATCAGGTAAGGGCAGCCTTTACCGGGCTGCTCCTCCGGCTCTGCTGTTATCGTATAGCCAACAGCCGGTCTATCTTGGATTTCAGTTGCATCTTAATCATATCTGCGGTTTTCAGTTTGCCTCGTGTACGTCCCAGACGTATAGCGGATTCAATGACATTTGAGGGAATTTCAGGCTGCGGTTCCGGTTTGCGTACTAATTTGAGCGATTTTGCGGGACAGGTAGAAACGCACAGCCCGCAGCCGATACAGCGGCTTGTATCGAGAACGACTTTCTCTCCTTCCAATCTGAGCGCATCCATCTGGCAACGTTTCACACACAGGCCGCATCCGTTGCAGGATTCCGCATCTGCTTCGGCTGAAAAAGCCGAAGAAACCAGATCCGCGGGACGGGGATGAAGCTTGATATTTCTGAGGATTCCGCAGCAGCAGCCGCAGCAGCAGCAGATATTCACAATTTTTTTGCTGTTTCCGGGCTGCAGCACCAATCCGGCTTTGTCTGCTCTTTTGAGAATATCCAAAACTTCCTGCCGGTCAATTGCTCTCCCGAAACCGTTATGCAGATAATAATCCGCGCCCATGCCGAAAACAAGGCATGATTCTTCAGGTTTTTTGCAGCCTTCTCCCATGATTCTGCGTTCACGGCGGCAGATACAGGGCGCAACTACCGCTTCTTTTTTATTCCATACCAATTCTTCAGCCTTTTCATAAGACATGACTTCCAATTGGGGCGTGATACTGCGCTGTACAGGGATGGTACGGAGTTGGGGAGCTTTTTTCCATGCCTCGTGATTGAAGAGCGTGGCAGCGTATTCTTCCATATCCCGGATCAGTCCCGGGTCCAGATCATTCACATGATATTCCCATATCCCGATGACAAACTGGGCAGCCATGTATTCCGGCGGCTTTCCTTTGGGAGCAAGCCTGAAAATCAGTCCTTTTCTGCTCATATCTTCCAATCGCCGGGCTGCTTCTTTCGAGGTGATTTTTGCCCGCCGGGCAACCACACGCGATGTCTCTGGAATCAGTGTGAGATGTGTTGCCAGTTCAGCTTCTTCAGGAGTAAAAAGCCGTTTCAGAATACGCAGTTCCACGCCGCTTTCGCTGCTTGGGAAACCGCCCGGCAGATTATCCAGATGAAGTGCCAGCTTGCTGTAGCAGTCTGTTGTTGTCACGCAGAATTTCCTTTCCCGTTAAGAATCAGACACTATATCTCATTCCTATCTTTTAGGTACACAAAATTGTAATTTCGCCACTAATGAAGCCCACCCTGCTGCATGCCGAATTCCGCTGTCAACTCCCACCCGGGACCGCAGCTCGGATTTCGGGAAATGATTTCTTTTAAAACTTCTTTAGCCGGAGAAATCTCTCCCCGCCTGAGCATAACTCTGGCCAAGCTGATGCAGTAGTAGTGACAGCTGTCTTTCTGTTCCATACTTCTATCCTATGCCTCTGTCTTGAATCGGGAAAATTTCCCAGGCATCAATTTATGAAAGGCAAATTTTTATATATCTGTTCTGACAGATCATATATATAATAATAATCAAATATTCTCCCCAGTTTCGGCTCCCAGTAACGGCCGTGAGCGAGCCAATGCCGGTATCTGAGTGCGCCTATCAGTTCAGAAATCAGATTCACAGCCTCTCTGTTCTCATAGCAGTGTTTTTTCCAAATTTCAAGAATGTCATTCTCCAATGATGCCCGGTTCGCTTTTTCTTTATATATCGCTCTGAATTTGCGGGATAAATAGTCTTTTTCTTTTCTGTAACACCTTGTCAGATAATCAACTCTGAATCGGGCTTCCAAAAAGGAAAGCAGAGTCAGAGAGGAAGTCTTTTCCAATTCTTCAATTCTTTTGTGAAATTCGACGGAGAGTTCCTGTTCCGAGTAACCCAGAAATTTCGCTGGCAGAGAATTTCTGATGCCTGAGCAACCGTAATATTCTTTCAAGGCTGCCGATGTGTCGGAATGATGAGCCGAAATTTCCCGCAGTTCCAAACCGCTTTTTGAAAAAAAAACCCGGTCAGCCATTTATCACTTCCATCAGCGCATCAAAGAATGTATCCTCATTCAGACTGATAAGAGTGACTGAAGGAGGAGGAGTCGCTATTTTCCATGCCCAAGTGATTTCTTTCCTTTCAGCCTTATTTTCTTTGGGAAAATCGCCATCTGTAAATACCCGGACGGATATACCCGAGGACTCTTTATTTTTATCCACAAGAACAAACCTTACTTTGCCCGCTCTCCCTTCCATGTCTATCCTTCCTCCGGAGCCGATCATGCGGGTTCCGACAGGAGAAAATATGACTTCCTGATTTCCCGTCATCAGATGAAGCTTTTTTGTCTCGTAACTTCCGATATATTCCTCATTCAATGTCAGGGAACTGAAATGAATACTGACTTTTCCCTGATTCAGATATTCCCTCATAAAATCCTGAACCATAAGATAAAATTCGTCAATATGTCTGAACCAGTCCTTTTTTCTTTCATTCCAATCAATCTGTTCTTCGTTTCTCTTTTTCAAATCCTGCTTCTCAAGAAAAAACTCGAAATCTTTTTTGCTCATCGGCTTATCAGCTTCTTTGTATCGGCGATCTGTTTTTTTCATCTGCATCCTCTTTTTTGCTGAATTCCGCTAGTAAGTACCCAGTCAAAAATTCTCCGGAGTGCGAAAACAGAGCGGAGCGGTTTTTCGCATTTTTTCTACCGAAAAATTTATGCTCAGGTACTTATATAGAAACCGTCAATTTTTCGGATCGCTGCAACTTGCCGAAAACATGACCGCTCCGTACCCGACTACACGGGAGCGGTCTCCCGACACATCGCCGGAATTGGCGTAACTGATGAGCCTGCCGCAATTTGCCCCGAGTGCTTTTGCCGCTGCCATTACGGTAAGGATGGTCGCTTCGCCGCACGCGCAGGTATCTAAATTGCCGATGCCCTTTGTTTCCTGTTTCCTAAGCACAGACTGAAACGCATTCGGGTCTATTTTCATAACAGCATCAAGCGTTT
>DYRK01000041.1:0-7333 GCA_020718785.1 Desulfatirhabdium butyrativorans
TTAAAAAAACCTCGATGCAGTATTTTACCGATGAGGAATAACGGAGGAGTGCTAAAATGCCGATCTTATTAAAAGGGTTCAGCACTACGCTGAGTAATAAAGGAGAAGTGCAAAATGCCAATCTTATTAAAAGGGTTTAGCACTGCGCTGATTTCATAATGGATATTCCGAATATTCTTCTCATAAATCCCTGGATTCATGACTTTGCGGCTTATGATTTCTGGGCAAAGCCTCTGGGAATTCTGCGTCTGGCTGCAATTCTCGGGGAACACGGGATTTCTGTTCATTACATAGACTGTTTAGACCGCTTTCATCCAAAAGCCCGAAAGACAGACCCCTATCTCAGAAACGGTCGGGGGATGTATCTGAAAACCCGTATCCCGAAACCCGAAGGGCTTGAAGATGTCTCACGGAATTTCTCACGATACGGCATTCTGCCCGAATGGTTCAGGGAAGACCTTTATTCTGTGCCGAAACCCGATCTTATCCTTATTACATCGCTGATGACTTACTGGTATCCGGGAGTACAGGAGACTATAGGAGTCATCAGAGAAATTTTCCCGGATGTGCCGGTTGTTCTGGGCGGAATATATGCCAGCCTTTGTCATGATCACGCGGTCAAATACTCCGGAGCAGATGAAGTCGTCACCGGTCCCGGAGAAGATATTGTGCTCGGAATTGTGGAAAAGTATTCCGGCTTTTCAGTCCGGTCCGGCTTTGTTCCCGATGATCCGGATACCTTTCCCTATCCGGCATTTGATCTGCAAAGAAAAATTCCCTATATTCCGATCCTCACTTCAACGGGCTGCCCTTTTTCCTGCGCCTACTGCGCGTCTCATTTTCTGAATCCCCGGAGAACACGGCGGAAACCGGAACTGGCAGTAAAAGAGATAAAATACTGGTATGAGAATTATAATGTGAGTGATTTTGCTTTTTATGACGATGCCCTGCTTGCCGATGCCGAAAGCCATATTATCCATATACTTGAAGATATTATTTCCCTGCAACTGCCTGTCCGTTTTCACACCCCCAATGCGATTCATATCCGCAACATCACCCCGGAAATCGCCCGGCTCATGTTCAGGGCTGATTTCAGAACTCTGCGGCTCGGTCTTGAAACTACGGCTTATGAAGAGAGAAGTGAATGGGACAGAAAAGTCACGGAAGAAGAATTCATGCGTGCTGTGTCCTGTCTGAAAGAGGCGGGATTTACGGAAAAAGAGATAGGAGCATATCTGCTCATAGGTCTGCCGCATCAGTCTTTCCGCTCTGTGGAGGAATCGGTCAGAACTGTAAGAAAAAGCGGAATAACTCCTGTGCTTGCCTACTATACGCCCATTCCTCATACGAGGCTGTGGGAACAGGCGGTGGCTGTTTCACGCTATAATCTTGAAACAGACCCGATTTTCAGCAACAATACGATTTTTCCATGCAGCGCCCCGCTTTCATGGGAGACAATTTTTTACCTGAAAAACCTTTAGCCTCCGCCCACAGGAGGAAACACACCGATCCGTTCACCGCCCTCAAGCAGGGATGAAAGATTTCCTTTCACGCCGTTGATAAATATGAGCTTTGCCTGATTTTCGGGACTCCCGGTTCATCCGGCAGATCAGAAACAGGCATTCCCCGGACAATCGGGTAATTCTCGGCAGAGTCCGGCATGAGCCGGGCAAGTGTGGCATATAAAGGATTGTAACACTTTTCATAAAATATCCTCCTCCCGGAAGAGTTGTGATTTCCGGCTGCAACAGTTGAATATCAGATATAATTACAGTGATATTAACATCATATCCCCGAAAAGTCAAGCGTGCAGATTGCAAGAGCAGTTCGGGAAACAGTAAAAATATTTCCGAGTTACCGGAATTCTTACAGAATCAAGCCATCGGAAACTCCGCCGAAAAAATGAAAAAATATATTGACAGGATAACAGTTATGGATTATTGATTCGACGTGAATCCGGTTGCAAAAATACATGCTCAGACGTCATCTGTTCTATGTAGGAGCTATGCAGTTGCATGATTTTAACCGCTAATTCACGCTAATAAACGCCAATTAATCAGAAAAATAAATTCGAGTGCGTAAGTCCTACTATGATTAAAAAGGATTGCTTAGATGGAAAGTTATAAAATTGAAAGGATAAATATCAAAGGCTATCGCAGATTATTAAATGCAGATATCCGGATGCGACCATTGACTGTTATGATCGGCTCAAACGGGGTAGGAAAGACATCAATATTGGAAGTATTTTCTTTATTGGCATCTTCCGCAAACGGAAAACTGAAAGAAACTATAAGTAAAGCCGGTGGAATTCAAGAGATTTTGACATCTGGCAAATCAAACGATATCTCTTTCAATTTATCCATGTCTGTCCCGGATCATAATCCGCTTATCTATAGCCTTTCTTTAAAACCTAAAGGTCTTTCATACGAAATCCGTTCGGAAACTCTCACCCAACTGCGTCATGGATATGATGCGCCATTTAAATATATTGAGTCATCCGGAGCAGATATAGAATATTATAATCCCGATAAAAAGAAACTTGAGACTCCGAGCTGGGAACATTCCTGTTTTGAAACATCGTTGTCTCAAGTTCCTAAAATGTATAAAGAGCCTGAAATTTTCCGAAATCAACTGTCTTCTTCTATATATTACAGTGCATACGCTTTGACGCTCGGACCCGATGCTCCCATTCGGTTACCTCAGAAGATGCAGCCGGCAACACATCCGGGAAGCAATGGAGAATATCTGGTTTCATGTCTTTACTATCTTCGGGAAACAGACAGAGACATATTCGAAGCTGTCGAAGACACCCTGTCTGTTGCTTTTCCAAGTTTTGTAAGGCTAAATTTTCCTCCGGTAGCAGCAGGAACAATGTCAATGACATGGGAAGATGAAAATTTTTCCAAACCTGTATATATGACTCAGTTATCTGAAGGGACATTACGTTTTTTATGGCTGATTACATTGCTGCAAAGTCCTGATCTGACAGCTGTCACATTGATTGATGAGCCGGAAGTCAGCTTACATCCGCAGTTGCTGAATATTTTATCCGAGACATTTCGTGAAGCATCCAAAAGAACGCAATTAATCATAGCAACACATTCCGGTGCGTTAATACGTTTTTTGAAACCGTCAGAAGTAGTTGTGCTTGATTCTGAAGAAGGGCTGACTAAAATTATTCGGGCTGACAATCTTGACTTGGAAAAATGGCTGAAAGAATATAATCTTGAAGAACTCTGGATGATGGGGCGAATGGGAGGGAAAATATGAAAATATCAATTTTAATAGAAGGAAAGACAGAATTAGCCTTTAAACCCCATTTAAATCGTTTTTTAACATCCCGTCTGGCAGGAAACATGCCAAAAATAAAATTCATATCTTATGACGGACGTATTCCCAAGCAGGATAAACTGAAGAGAACTGTAATAAATCTTTTAGATGACGGTTCAAATGCTGTGATTGCTTTGACAGATGTTTACACAGGGACTGATGATTTTAAAGATGCTGAAGATGCAAAAAATAAGATGCAGCAATGGGTCGGTAACATATCTCAATTTTATCCGCATGTTGCAAAACATGATTTTGAAGCATGGTTACTGCCATACTGGTCAGTGATTCAGAAATTGGCAAAACATAACAAAGCCAAACCGGGTAATAATCCGGAAGAAGTAAATCATGACAAGCCGCCTTCAAGACATTTAATGGAAATTTTTGAAAGCGGAAAATGTCGGAACAGTTATAATAAACCAAGAGATGCGAATAGGATTTTAAAAGATCAGGATATATTGATTTCTGCTCGCGTCTGTCCTGAATTGAAAAAATTTTTAAATACAATCATAGAATGTTGCGATAAGAGTCAACTGATCGGATAACATATTAAAATGATATCAGGTTATTAATTCCGAGTATGAGCCGATCAGCCGTCTGCACCGCTTATTTCAGCATCTTTCAATCCGATTTCTCTGCCAACAGACCGCCGGGATTGGGAATAGCGTAAAATACCGCGCCGGACTGTCTCACCGGCAGTACCTCGGAGCCTGCCTCAAAGCAATATGCCTCGCTGTCCGGCTCAACCATAATGTAATGTACCTGACCGTGCTGATCCCGAAGTCTTGCCTGTGCCGGTTTTCCGCTTTTCGCTGTCCCCAGTGTGATTACAGCTGCCCTTCCGATAAAGCTGTCTTCGGACACAGCCTCGGTCTCGTCTTTGGGAATAAGCTTTGCTAAAGCCATGCCTGAGAATTTCACAAATATCATCGCGGCGGCAAACGCGGCGCCGGAGGGAATGACTCCCGGAAGCAGCCGTCCTGTGCTGTTGTGTGCGACAGACTGAATGGTAAGTCCGATCATGCCGAAACCGAACAGAAACAGAATGAACAGTATCAGTACCGGTACTCTGCCGATGTTAAACCAGCCCAGAAGGTTTGAAAGCGCGCCTGATGAGCCGATGTCTCCTGAAACTCCGCCGGGAATATCTGCATCTATGTCAGCATCTATATCAGCATCAATGTCTAAGTCAATATCCGTATCCGGCATCAGAGATTCTATAAATGAAGACGCGCCGAATCCCAGAATAGTCGTGATTCCTTCCAGCAGACCGATAGCAATCATCAGACCCAGTGCAATGGTAAAAGGCAGGTTTTCCGAAGCCAGAATGAAATTCATAGGGGACCTTTCATGCGGGCTTTGACGGCTGCCAGACGATCCCGAATCTGTTTTTTCCGTGAAAGCGCTTCAAGCTCCATTAACTGCGCCGCGGTTTTCATATCGCCTGTATCACCGCGCAGACCGGTCTGCTTTTCCAATACCCTGTCAAAAGCCGATTCTGCCTTTGAGATACGGGTATGAATATCGCCGGATATATTATCTCCGGCAGTAGTGACAGATTTTGCCTGTGCCAGACGGAACTGACGGAGTTCTTCTTTCATCTCCCGTTTTTTTGCCTGAAGTGCTACTATAAAGGTTTCCAGTTCTTTTCCTTTTTCCTCAAGCTCTCTCACCCCTGATTTCAGCACGGGAGTCTGTGCCTCAATATCAAGCTGCCGGGAAATGGCTGCTTCGGCCAAGTCATTCCGGTTTTCACTAACAGCCAGTTCGATCTTTGATGACAAGTCATTATGCCGAGTTTCGGCATCTGAAAGCCGTTTTGAGGCAATATGTCTGTTGGCAATATTTCTGCCCAGTTCTGCACGCAATTCCTCAATAGTCTCATCAATCTCGGATACGGCTTTTTCCATGACCGCTTCGGGTGCGGCATTCTCCAAGGCATCTATAAACTGATGAATACTGCCGCTGATTATGCGTCTGACACGCGATGAAATGCTCTCTTTCATAATGTAATGTCTCCTTTGTATTCGGGTGGTTTAATATGAATTGTAAATCAGATGGATACCGATAAGCGTAAGCAGAAAAATGAAAATCTCTTTCAGCAGTCGTTCATTGATCTGTTTTGTCACCCTGGGCCCGATCTGTCCGCCGATTATCACGCCGGGAACCGCAAATAAGACCAGAGACAAATCTGCTTTTCCGCCCATCATCAGATGAGTAAATGTTCCGAGAATACTGGTTCCGAAAGTGATAAAAATACAGGTGGCAATGGCATTGCTCATTCTCAGAGACAATCTGCTTCTCATAATCGGAATCAGCCATTCGCTCATACTGATACTCAGCATTCCGCTCATCACAGATGCCAGCACAATCACATAAGAATACCTCCGTGCTTTTTTCATATCTGCCCGCGTATCTCCCATATCTTCATATTTTTCATTTGATGAGACAAATAAAAACGCGCTGGTCATAACCAGAAATCCGAGGATAATTTCCATATAAGAAGCAGTTATTTTTTTTGCGATATGCGCGCCTACGGCAATTCCCGGAACAGCCACAGACATCAGAAAGAGTCCGAGCCGAATATCCACGCTTTTCTGTCTGAGAAAAGCAATGGTTCCCGAACCCATGCCCGCGGTCTGTATCATCAGAGAAGTGAGGACGGCAACATCAGGACGCAGTTTCATAATAATCAAAAAAAAAGGCATCCACAATATGCCGCCCCCCAGTCCGATGGAAGATACCACCGTGGCGATTACAATCCCCACGGGAAATGCAATCCAGCTTTCACTCATCATTATGACTTTTCTACAGTGTAAAAATTGAAATATTCTATGACTTCGCTCAACATTCCGATTTCTTCTTTCAGACGGCCGATTTCCTCTCCGACTTTAGCTACTTCTTCAGGTCCCAGACTTTCCTGCTCCAGCATAAACTCGGTATTGTCAACAAAATCATTCCCGGAAGAACACATCTGCTTGGAAAGCAGAATAATCTCCTGCAAATTGCTCGACATTTCGTTAATGACTTTCCCCAGTTCCGCCAGTTCGTTCTCCGAGTGAACAGTCACCGTATGACTCAGATCGCCCCCGGAAATATCTTTTGCAACCTCTATGATATGCTGCAATGGCCCGGTAATGTTTTTGATAAACATGGTCAGAACGATAATCATGACGCAGAGGATAATGACAATCATCAGGACGGCTTTGCTCCTCAGTTTGTCAATAGGAGCAAAGACCGCATCCCGCCCGATTTCATTCTTCGAATATTTCTCGAAATTGGAAAGCAGTTCTTCCCTGAGTCCGCTTTTCTGCGTTTCGAGAATAAACTCTACGCCTACCAGCAAAGACGCAAAACCGATGAGCAGAAAATAAACGATCATGGTCCGCTGAAGGCTGTATCTGGGAGAAGAGGATTCCATTATTTCACAATCTTGACTATCTCTTTGAATTTAGGACCTTCCGCTGCTTTGAGCAATTCGAACAGAGCCATTTCCGTGCTGGTCAGATATCCGCCCGCGTCGCGGATTTTCTGGATCCCGAGATGCTTATTCTCCGGAGTTCTCGATGAAACGCAGTCGGTCAGAAGCTGAACCTCATAATCTTTTGCCAGCAGGTCTATGGCGGTCTGATAGATGCAGATATGGCTTTCAATCCCGCAAAGCAGAATCTGATGGCGGTTTGCTGCTTTGAATGCCTGAACAAAGCGGGGTTCACCGAATGCGCTGAAAGTGAATTTGGGGATAGGCTGAAGTCCTTCCGGCATTACCTCGGCAATTTCAGGGCGAGTCGTTCCGAGTTTTTCGGGAATCTGTTCCAGCCAGATCATCGGGATTCCCAGAACATTTACGCCGCTGATGGTTTTTCTGAGGTTCTGAAAGAGGTTTTCTCTGTCATACATTGCCTGAGCCAGATTCCCCTGAACATCCACGACTATCAAAAGGCTGTTTTCTACTTTAAGCATAATTCTTTCCTCCTGATTTGATTCAATTCATTATAAATTAGGT
>DYRK01000041.1:7433-17488 GCA_020718785.1 Desulfatirhabdium butyrativorans
TACTTTAAGCATAATTCTTTCCTCCTGATTTGATTCAATTCATTATAAATTAGGTGATTCGTAGCAGAGCGGGTTTCAAACCCGCTTTACAATTCCAGTAACGCGTACTCAACCGCGGCTTCGGCATGAATTACCGTGGTGTCGAAAAGCGGAACCCGGGCATCTTTGTCTCTCACAAGCAGACCGATTTCCGTGCATCCGAGAATAATTCCCTCCGCGCCGTTTTCGGCAAGGCGATCCATGATCCGAATGTAGTGTTCTTTTGAAGTCTGTTTTATTTCGCCGGCACACAGTTCTTCAAAAATCACACGATGAACAAGCTCCCTTTCGGCTCTGTCCGGAATCAGCACCTGCAATCCGTATTTGTCGGTCAGCCTGCCTTTGTAAAAAGATTCTTCCATCGTAAACAGAGTTCCAAGCAGCCCGACTTTACGGATGCCGGCAGGCTTTATCTTTTCCGCGGCAGCATCTGCAATATGCAGGAGCGGGATGCCGATATTTTTCTGTACTGCATCTGCCATTTTGTGCATAGTGTTCGTGCAGATCAGGATAAAATCCGCACCGCCCTTTTCCAGATTTTTAGCCGCGGCAATCATCAGGGCAGTCAGTTCTTCCCATTTTCCCTGACGCTGAAGGGTTTCGATTTCATCAAAATCAACGGAATACATCAGGCTTTTCGCGGAGTGAAGCCCGCCGAGCCTGTCCCTGACCCTTTCATTGATGATGCGGTAATATTTGACTGAGGACTCCCAACTCATGCCGCCGATCAAACCGATTGTTTTCATTGTATTCTCCTATTTTTCCATCGCCGACGATTTCATCCTGATCTGCCGAATATCATTCATAAATGAGAGGATACTGAAATCGGACGATAATTGCAACAAAAGAATTGCGGAGAAACCGACCGGCATTAAAAAGCGTGGAGATTTCATAAGGAGAACAGGTGCTGAGTGCCACAAAAAAATATTGACATGATTAAAATCCCGGTACATAGGCTTTACTGGTGTAAATTTCACCTCCGTGCAGCAGAGGAGTGATTTCGCGGAACACATTCAGATCATGATCTTTTGCCGGTGTCCTCCTTGCATACACAGGAAGCGGAAGAGTTCCGTCACGTCCGAGTGCAAGGATATGTATTTTTACACCGTAGTAATAAGTACCCAGTCAAAAATTCTCCGGAGTGCGAAAACAGAGCGGAGCGGTTTTTCGCATTTTTTCTACCGAAAAATTTATGCTCAGGTACTTACATGCCTTTGGAAGAACAGTATCCTTTGATCAGAAGCAAACATCTTCCGAAAATTCTGACAATTCTCCGCGGTTTCAAAACAACAATTCAGAAAAAAGTTCTTTGACTTCTGTTTCCCTTTCCATTATATTCCTGCAAATTGTCTGATAACCCGATTCAAGCCGTCAACAATATTTCAAACAAAATATTTGCAGACGGTTTATATCTGAAAAATCAAATAGTTTCAGATAAAACACACACTATCCGAAATCAGGCGGCTCATCTGAGATTATCTGAGGTGATCCGAACTGATTTCCGAAAGGAAACCGAGACCATGAAAATCACCTTGAACAGCATTAAATCTTTTTGGAAAACAGCATATTATGCAATAGTGCTGTGTTGTATCCTGTTCGCGGGCGCAGATGTCTGCGCGCTGACGCCGGCTCAGCCTCTGGTTACGACGGACAGCGGCAAAGATTTTACAAGCTCCGAATCCTCGGTGAAATTGGAAGGAACTGCCGAGGGGCTGATAGCCGCTGTTTATGTCAACAGCAGCAAAAACGGCGTGACTTTCTCGCCCAGCATATCCGGCGGGACATCCTTATGGTCTTATACCGGAACCTTGCAGCCGGGCGCAAACGCATTCAGAATTGTTGCCGAAGATCTGACCGGACAAAAAAGTGCCGAAACCCTTATCACTGTTACTTACGAACCGCCTGTTCCCCTTAATCCGCCTGTTGTCACGACAAACGGAGGACAGAATTTCACGACTGCCGAAGCCTCGGTAAAATTGGACGGAACCTGCACGGCAGTTGCCGCGATTTACGTCAACGGATCCGAAGACGGCGTGTCATATACCGCGGGTCAGACTGCGTGGTCGTATTCCGGAACTTTGCAGCCGGGTGCAAACGCATTCAAAATTGTTGCCGAAGATTCCGCGGGAAAAAAGAGCGCGGAAACCTTGATTACCGTGACTTACGAACCGCCTGTTCCCCTTAATCCGCCTGTTGTCACGACAAACGGGGGACAGAATTTCACGACTGCCGAAGCCTCGGTAAAATTGGACGGAACCTGCACGGCAGTTGCCGCGATTTACGTCAACGGATCCGAAGACGGCGTGTCATATACCGCGGGTCAGACTGCGTGGTCGTATTCCGGAACTTTGCAGCCGGGTGCAAACGCATTCAAAATTGTTGCCGAAGATTCCGCGGGGAAAAAAAGTGCGGAAACCTCGATTACCGTAACTTACGAACCGCCTGTTCCCCTTAATCCGCCTGTTGTCACGACAAACGGAGGACAGAATTTCACGACTGCCGAAGCCTCGGTAAAATTGGACGGAACCTGCACGGCAGTTGCCGCGATTTACGTCAACGGATCCGAAGACGGCGTGTCATATACCGCGGGTCAGACTGCGTGGTCGTATTCCGGAACTTTGCAGCCGGGTGCAAACGCATTCAAAATTGTTGCCGAAGATTCCGCGGGAAAGAAAAGTGCCGAAACCCTGATTACTGTTACTTATCAGCCTCCGGACACAGAACCCCCGGTTTCAGGCGCTATCGCTGTGCCGGCTTACGGAAACAGTGATATTAGCATCACATGGACTGCTTCGGATAACCAATCCGGAGTTGCTGCTGTGGAACTCTGGTATAAAAAAGGAGATTCCGGAACTTGGGCAAACACCGGAATTCCGGCTCAGACCGGGACCGGCGGCAGTTTTACTTATAAGCCTGTAAGCGGAGATACCTATTATTTTGCGACTCGTTCAAAGGATAATGCCGGAAACAGCGAAGCTGTTCCATCGGGAAGCGGAGACACTGCCACGGTCTTTGACACGCTTCCCCCTGATTCGCCGCTGATTGACAAAGATTACAAGGAATCAGACCCTGTCACATTAAGCGGAACCTGCGCCGCGGATACGGTTGAAATCCGAGTCAATAATGCAACTGCCGGTGTGACTTATACGCCCGGTCAGACTGCATGGTCTTATACCGGATCAGTACAGCCCGGCGATAATTTATTCAATGTTACGGCTTTAGATGTAGCGGGCAACACCAGTTTGCCGAATTCCGTTACTGTGAGCTATCAACTGCCTGAAACAGATACTGCTCCGCCGGAATCTGTTGCTGCTGCTCCGGCATCCGCAAACGGACCTGTTTCTATTAATTGGACTGCATCGGACAGCCATTCCGGAGTGGCTTCTACCAGACTTCTGTATAAAAAAGAAGGCGGAAAATATGAAAACACAGGACTTCAGGCTCAGGAAGGCACAGCCGGAACCTTTGTTTATACTCCGGCGCAGGGAGACGGAACCTATTATTTTGCCACCCGTTCCACAGACAATGCCGGGAATGCGGAAGCAATGCCCGCAGGCGATGGAGACAGCCATACGGTCGTTGACACGACACCGCCGGCTGCGCCGGTTATTACTGCAAATTCCGGAAATAATTACTCTGCTGCGGAGTCTTCCCTTACGCTTACCGGAACCTGTGCGGCAGATTCGGTTGAAATTCAGATTAACAGTAATTCTACAGGTGTTGCTTATACAGCAGGACAGACGGACTGGACTTATACCGGCACATTGCAGCAAGGCGCGAATGTCTTTACAGTTGTTGCCAAAGATGCTGCCGGAAATGTGAGTCTGTCTGCCTCCATAACTATTACTTATGAACCGCCGCAGCCCCAATCTGTTTCTATTGCAGTGGAGTGGGAACCGGTAACGGTTGCTGAACTCGATCATTATGTGGTGTATTGGGGAACAGCTTCGAGGGCTTATACCTCTGAAAGCGGGACTATTGCCAAGACTGCTTCATCCTATTCGGTAAACAATCTCATAGAAGACCAAATTTATTATTTGGCAGTCAAGGCATTTTATACTGACGGAAGTTCCAGCGAATATTCCAATGAAGCCGCTATTCCGGCAATTACTTTTCCGAAAGAGGGATTTCATATCGAGGGAACAGATGCAGGTAATTACAAGCTTACGGGAACTGCCGCGGAATTATCTCAGGTGGATATTTTCTCAGGGGAGATATTGCTGGGAACTGCGACTGCAAACGGTTATCAGCAGGGCGCAACATGGTCAAAAACAGTTGACTTTACTCCTCTCAGCGGCGGAGCCTTGTCTCTGACAGCCAAATCCACCGGAGCCGCATCAAAGGCAGTTACAGGAAATTATGAACCGGCAACTGCGGACATTACTCCGCCCGAGTCAAAAGCCAGCGCGCCGGCTTACGGCAAAGGAGTCCTGAGCATTCAATGGACTGCTTCGGACAGCGGAGGAGTCGTGGCTTCTACCGAACTTTGGTACAAGAAAGGAACTGATGGGAAATGGGCAAATACCGGGCTTTCTGCACAGGAAGGCATGAGCGGAACCTTTGCCTATACTCCCGGAGAAAAAGACGGAACTTATTATTTTGCCGCCCGTTCCACTGATAATGCCGGAAATATCGAAGCCGAACCTTCGGGCAGCGGCGACAGTTCTACGGTTTATGATACGACGCCGCCCATTGCTCCGGTGATTACGAGCAATTCAGGCAGAGATTATTCTACCGGGGACAGTTCTGCTGCACTGACCGGAACCTGTTCTGCGGATACGGTTGCCGTTTATATCAACGGCTCCGCGGACGGTGTGAGTTATACGCCCGGTCAGACTTCATGGAGTTATACTGCGGACTTGGTTCCCAAAGAGAACAGTTTCAAGGTCTCTGCTCAGGATGCCGCGGGCAATATCAGTGCCGAAAATGTGATCCGTGTCTATTATGAGGAAACTCCGACTCAGGTTTCGATTACTCTCTCGTGGGATCCGGTCAACGATCCGAATTTCGATCATTATATGCTGTACTGGGGAACACAGACGCGGGCATATCCGTTTAACAGCGACGATAATCCCGAAGAAGTAGTAAGACTCGGAGCCACGTCTTACACTGTTAAATATCTTTTGAACAGGACGGTTTACTACTTCGCAGTCCGCGCTGTCTATACAGACGGTCAGATCAGCGGCTTTTCCAATGAAGCCGCTATTCCTGCCATAAGCAATCCGCAGAACGGTTTTTATGCAGATGAAAATACCTCTGCTGCCTTTCCGGTTTCAGGGACATCAGCCGAATATGCGGATGTAGAATTCTTTGCCGGAGACACGCTCGTAGGCAAGGCCAAAGCCTCCGGAGCCGCAGCCGGTTCAAAATGGTCAGGTACAGCGGACTTCTCATCCATACCTTTAGGAACGGTTACGCTCAGGGCAAAATCAACCGGAGCCGAATCCGAGCAGATCGTCGGAACTTACGATACCGCATCATTCGATGATATTCCGCCCGAATCTCAGGCTGTCGCACCGGAAACCGCAAGCGGATATATTCCCGTGACTTGGACTGCCTCGGATAACCGCTCTGTGGCTGCTGTGGAACTTTGGTATAAAAAAGAGACAGCCGGCAGGGTAGTATCTGTCTGGACAGACACGGGACTTCCTGCACAGCCGGGAACCGAGGGAACTTTTATTTATACTCCGTCGGAAGGAGACGGCACCTACTATTTCGCTACCCTTGCCGAAGATGCTGCGGGGAATGAGGAATCTCTGCCTGAAGAAAACGGCTATGTCCTGACAGTTTATGACACCGAGTCACCGGATTCGCCTGTTATCGCCGATGACTACAGCGTCAGCGACAATAGCGTCACTTTGAGCGGAACCTGTTCCGCAGACGCACTTGCGGTTTACGTCAACGGCTCTGCTATAGGCGTCAGCTATATTCCCGGCGAAACATCATGGACTTATAGCGGTACTTTGCAGGAAGGTAGTAATACGTTTGCGGTTACGGCAAAAGACAAAGCCGGGAATATCAGTTCGGAAACATCTGTGCAGATTCCGTATCAATCCGCGCCGGACACGGTTCCGCCGGATTCGACCGCGACTGCCCCGCGTTACGGCAATGCCGCGCTGAACATAGCATGGACAGCATCGGATGACCGATCCGGAGTGTCTTCAACAAAACTTTTGTATAAAAAAGACGCCGGTGTGTGGACCAATACCGGGCTTTCAGGACAGTCCGGCACAGCCGGAACCTTTGTCTATACCCCGGCAGACGGAGACGGGATTTATTATTTTGCCACCCGTTCTACGGATAAAGCCGGAAATGCCGAGGCTTCTCCCAAAGGACAAGGCGACAGTCAGACCGCATTTGATACGGTTCCGCCGGATGCTCCGGTAATTGTCAGCCCTGTCAACGGACATTGGACAGATGACTACGAGATCATTCTGACCGGAACCTGTCCGGCAGATACGGCTGAAATTTACGTCAGCGGGTCTGCGGACGGAGTGACTTATATACCCGGTGAAACCTCATGGCATTATATCGGTATCCTGCTGGCAGGAGACAATGTCATCGAAGTCATAGCCAAAGATGCGGCAGGAAATGCAAGTCCCGAAACTTCGGTAAATGTGTATTTCGATCCGCCGCCGGATACGGATCCGCCTATGTCGGAAGTCACATCTCTGACTTATAAAAACGGCAGTTTTGCTGCCGAATGGGCAGCTTCGGATTATATTGCCGGTGTCGCTTCGACAACACTATGGTATAAAAAAGGAAGTGATGGAATTTGGGCAGATACCGGTCTTTCGGCTATGAAGGGGACAAAGGGAATCTTTGTCTATAAACCCGACAGCGATGAAAATGGCGTGATGTATTACTTCGCCACCCGTTCCCAGGATAACCGGAGAAACCTTGAAGCCGAGCCTTTGGGAGACGGCGATGCAGCTATGTTTTATGATACTGTTGCCCCGGCTGCTCCGACCATTACTACCAACGCGGGCAGGGATTACAGCACTACGGATTATCGCCTCACATTGAAAGGCATATCCCCCTCGGATGCAGCAGTAATTTATGTCAACGGTTCGATCAAGGGAGTAAGCTATACTGAGGGAGCTGCTTCATGGACCTATACCGGAACATTGGTATCCGGCGGAAACCGCTTTGACGTGACCGCAGGTGACAAAGGCGGCAATATCAGTTCGGCTGCTTCTGTTCGGATTGACTATGATTCGCCTCAGCAGGATATAACGCCTCCGAGTTCAAGTGCCTCGGTTTCGGATAACTCTGTCGCGGCAATCCTGATTTCATGGACTGCATATGACTATGAATCGGGTATTGCTTCTACCAGGCTCTGGTATAAAAAAGAAGGAAGCGGACTCTGGGCAGACACGGGTTTGGAAGCTCAATCCGGTGTCAGCGGCGAATTTGCTTATACTCCGAAAGAAGGAGGGGGCATCTATTACTTTGCCGCACAATCCACGGACAATGCCGGAAATACCGAAGCCGCGCCTGCAGGCAACGGTGACGACAGCACTGCTTATGACGAGACGCCGCCGGATCCGCCGATAAGCGGCGGTTATTCCATTGTCAATGCGGTATTGACTTTAACCGGAACCTGTTCATCGGATATAGCGGCAATTTATGTAAACGGCAGTACAGAGGGCGTGACTTATACTCCCGGAAGCACGACTTGGTCTTACAGCGGAGGATTGCAGTTGGGCGAGAATCCGCTGATACTCACGGCACGGGATGCGGTAGGCAATGAAAGTATTCCGAATACGGCAGTCATCCGTTACTATCCGGATGATAAAAAAGCTCCGAATTCCAAAGCCCTGTCTCCGGCTTATGCAAACGCCGAAATTTCTGTGACATGGAAGTCCCAAGACGATATATCGGGCGCGAATTCGACTGTTCTCTGGTATAAAAAAGGGACAGAAGGACTATGGGCAGATACGGGTCTGCCTGCTCAGTCCGGTGACAGCGGAATTTTTGTCTATATCCCTGTTGAGGGAGACGGTATTTACTATTTTGCCACTCGTTCTACTGATAATGCCGGGCATGTCGAAGCCGAACCTAAAGGAGAGGGTGGCAGCACTACGGTTTATGATACGGCACCGCCTGAGCCTCCGGTAATTACTACCAATGCGGGCAAGGATTTTGCGACAAGTGATACTAATGTCACGCTCACGGGAACCTGCGGATCAGATATTGCCAAGATTGCGGTGAACAGTTCTCAGGACGGCGTGAGTCATGCCCAGGGGGAGACCGTGTGGTCATACGCCGGGACATTGCAATCAGGCATCAACCGCTTCACCGTGACTGCAAAAGATATGTCCGGGAATATGAGCGTCGGCGCAGTCATACGCGTTCATGTCGGGCTTCCGGGTCAGGTCACAATTACGACAAACTCGGGTGAAGATTTTGTCGCCGAGGAATCTTCTGTAGTATTGGAAGGAACCTGCGTGGCAGAGACAGCTTCGATTTCTGTAAACGGTTCGATTTACGGACTTGTTTATACACCCGGAGAGACATTGTGGCGATATGCGACTACAGTAATGCCCGGTTCCAATCTCTTTACTGTCAGAGCAAAAGATCAAGCCGGAAATGTGACCGAAGATTCTGTTCGGGTCAGTTATGTGCCTACAGGCGAGGCAGCGATTACGTTGGAATGGGAACCGGTCACGGAACCCTCTCTTGATTATTATGTGGTTTACTGGGGCGCAAGTTCGAGAAACTATACACATAATAGTGATAAAGTCGCCAAAGAGGAGGTGTCCTACACGGTTACGAATCTGTCCGAGGGAGCGATTTACTATTTTGCTGCCAAAGCTTTTTATACAGACGGAAGGGTCAGCGACTACTCGAATGAAGCGGCAATTCCGGCGATTACGTCTCCGGACAGCGGATTCGAAAGCAATGACAGCAATTATAAGTCTTTCATGCTTTCAGGGACATCTGCGGAATCTGCGCTTGTCGAAATTTTCGCAGGCGATACATTGATCGGAAATACCCAAGCCTTTGCTGATGCGACATGGGAGAAATCCCTTGATTTCACGGCAATAGAACCGGGTGAAATTCAGTTGACCGTGAAATCCACCGGTGCGACTTCCCTGCCGGTAATCGGAACTTATACCCGGACAATTGAACCGGCCGATACACAGGCTCCGGAATCTCTTGCAGAATCTCCGGCTTATGCCAAAGAGACATTCAATATCAGTTGGTCCGCAACAGATGATCTGTCGGGACTTGCCCTGACTCGGCTCCGGTATAAAAAAGGCGAGGACGGAGTATGGGCAGATACGGGACTTCCGGCGCAGGAAGGAACTGAAGGGATATTCACTTATACGCCTGCGGAAGGAGACGGGCTTTACTGCTTTGCTACCCGCTCTGCAGACGCTGATGGAAATGTGGAACCCGAACCTGTAGGCGACGGAGATACGAAAACCCTTTATGATACTCAGCCGCCGGATGCCCCGCTTATTACTAATGACGGGGGCGAGGATTATATCACTGATACCGTATCTGTAACTATAGAAGGAACCTGTGATACGGATACGGCGATGATTCTTATCAACGAAGTATCAGACCGGATAAGTTATACTACAGGCGAAACAGTTTGGAGTTATGACACCGAGTTGAAGCCCGGAATCAATGAATTCCGTATCAAAGCTCAGGATGCTTCGGGAAATATGAGCGAAGAATCTATGATCCGGATTACTTACGAACCGGACACCCTTCCGCCGAGTTCGGATGCAGTATCGCCGTCTCATGCAAATAGGGATTTTCCCGTTGAATGGACAGCTTCGGATACGGGATTGGGTATAGCTTCGGTCAGTCTCTGGTATAAAAAAGGAAGCAAGGGAACATGGGCAGATACAGGATTTCCGCCGCAGACAGGCGAAAGCGGAACCTTTGTCTATAAGCCTACAGGCGGAGATGATACCTATTACTTTGCAACACTTGCGGTTGACCATGCCGGGAATGCCGAAGCACAGCCTTCGGATGAAGGAGATACTCAGACGGTTTAT
>DYRK01000041.1:17588-19721 GCA_020718785.1 Desulfatirhabdium butyrativorans
TGCCGGGAATGCCGAAGCACAGCCTTCGGATGAAGGAGATACTCAGACGGTTTATGATACTCTGGGACCTGAACCGCCGGTCATTCTCACGAATCAGGGATATGACTACACGGTTGCCGAATCTTCTCTGACTTTGGAGGGAACTGCCGGAACAGACAGCGTTGCGGTTTATGTGAACGGAGAGGAAGTAAAACTCACGGACTTGCTGACTTGGACTTATACGGGATCGCTCAATCCGGGTCAGAATTTCTTTGTCGTAACAGCAAAGGACAAGACCGGAAATGAGAGTCCCGGCGCATCTGTCGCTGTTCTTTACGAACCGGATACTGCTACGCCGGAATCTGCCGCTGCCGCACCGACTTACGGAACCGGCAGTCTTTCTATTGTCTGGACTGCTTCGGATTCAGGCGCCGGTCTGGTTTCCGTCAGCCTCTGGTATAAAAAAGGCGAATCCGGAACATGGCTGGATACAGGACTTCCGGCTCAAAGCGGCGAAGTCGGAACCTTTGTCTATACGCCTTCCGAGGGTGACGATGTCTATTACTTCGCGACCCGTGCCGAGGATAAAGTCGGAAATATCGAGGCGCAGCCTACAGGAAAAGGTGATGACAGCAGTATATATGATACTGCTCAGCCCGAATCGCTGGCTGCTGCTCCGAAATACGGAACCGGCGCAATACCTGTTGAATGGGGCGTTCAGGAATCCGGCTCAGGCTTGGCTTCCGTGGCTCTCTGGTATAAAAAAGGCGATGCCGGAATCTGGCAGGATACCGGACTTCCGGCTCAAACCGGCAGCGGCGGAGTATTCAGCTATAGCCCCGCACAGGGAGATGATACTTATTACTTTGCCACCCGTGCCGAAGATAAAGCCGGGAATATCGAAGCCGAACCAGCAGGCGCAGGAGATACGCAAGTCATCGTTGATACTGTGTCTCCGGCCGCGCCGGTGATCAACAGAGACTACTCGATCAGCGGCAATATTATCACCCTGAGCGGAACCTGTTCTGCGGATTCCGCGGTTATTTATGTGAACAGCTCTGTCAACAGCGTAGCATTTACTGCTGGTGAGACAATCTGGTACTACACCGCAACTCTGCAAGCCGGAGACAATGTTTTTGAGGCAACTGCCGAAGATGCCGCAGGACATCTCAGCGAAAAAGATTCGCTGACCGTAATGTTCGGAATGCCGGCGGGCGGCTATGTGGATGAAAATGTTATTCCCGCGGGGCAGATAAGTCAATCATCGGACGGACACGGCATCATCACTGTTTCTTTCAGGATTAAAGACCCGATGTCTGACTCGCTCTGCACACTGCATGGTTTTGAATACAGCCTTGATGCAGGTGCCTCGTGGAATACGCCGATAAACGGAGACAATTCCGAGGCATTCAGTACAGGCTGGCAGAATAACAAAGGCGATTACTACCGTTCCGCGGCTATCTTTGACCGTGCCGCAGATCATTCTTTTACCTTCGATACCCGGCATTCGGATATAGCCGGTCTTGACGGAAAAGAACAGCGGCCGGTTCAGATTCGCTTCAAGGTCGGCAACGGTACTTATGACAGCCTGCTGCCAGTCACATCGGAAAGCTTCGGCGTGGATAACCTCGGTCCGAATGCAGAGATTTCATACAGTAAACCCGGACCGTATCGCTCGGGAGACAGTATTGGAATCACTGCGGCTTTCAGCGATATGAATCCCATAGCCGGCAAGCCTGAGATTCGTATCATTTACGGGAACGAAGAAGAATCTCCGGCAGCGGCGGCAATGACTGCTACAGGAGATAATGCTGTATGGAAATATGCGGCGACGATTCCTGCCGACATATCGGGTACGGCTGCAGTTCGAATTACGGCGAAAGATACGACAGGCAATCCGCTTGAAGATATTAGCGATGATACCTTCGAGATAGATAATATCGTCCCGAAAATCCATGACTGCGCCATAGATTATGATGCCCGGACTGTGGATATTGTCTTCAGCGAAGCAGAGATGCGGAATGCAGCAATAAAGAATAACTACAGCTTTGCGCCTTCTCTTGACTTTGCAGCAGATGATATTGCCGAACTCGGAAACGGTGCGTACCGGCTCTTTATGAAAGATGTGCCTGAGCATACCGTCTTTACTCTGAC
>DYRK01001174.1 GCA_020718785.1 Desulfatirhabdium butyrativorans
TTTCCCTGAATATCAGGCAGGCGTCTGAAAGTCAAGGATCAGGCTTTTCAAAAAAGCGCATTTGCAAACTGAACCGGATCAAAATCCTGAAGGTCTTCGATATTTTCTCCCACGCCGATATATTTCAAGGGAATATTGAGAGTGCTGCATATACTTATGACAATGCCGCCCCTTGCGGTTCCGTCCAATTTGGTCAGCGCAATGCCCGTAACTCCCAATGCCTCATTGAACATTCTGGCTTGAGACAGGGCATTCTGACCCGTAGTGGCATCCAGCACAAGAAGCACTTCATGAGGAGCGTCCGGAATTTTCTTTGAAATAGCCCGGTTTATTTTTTTCAGTTCTTCCATGAGGTTGACCTTTGTGTGAAGCCGTCCCGCAGTATCCACAAAGACAATATCTTTTCCCCGTGCCACCGCTGATTCGACGCTGTCATACGCGACCGCGGCAGGGTCTGCGTTTTCCCGATGCCTGACAATATCCACACCGGCTCTTTCCGCCCATATTGTCAACTGTTCGATAGCCGCAGCCCGAAACGTATCTGCCGCGGCAATCATAACCTTTTTCCCGCCGGCTTTGGATTTTGCAGCCAATTTCCCGATAGTGGTAGTTTTTCCCACGCCGTTTACGCCTATAACCATCACAATATGCGGACCGCTGTGATTTTTTTCCGAAGCCTGCGCGCTGCGCTGCAATAAGGTGATAATTTCTGCTTTCAGGGCTTCTTTCAACTGATTTGCATCCGATAGCCGGGAGGCTTTCTTTGAAAGTTTTGCTATAAGTTCCTGAGTGATTTCAACGCCGACATCCGATGTAATGAGGCGTTCTTCAAGATCTTCCAGCAATTCCTCTGTTTTTTTGCCGATAGTAAAGAGTTCGTCAATATCGGTAGTCAGAATTTCACGGGTTTTGGACAGTCCTTTCCGTAACCGGAAGATAAACCCCGGCTTAGGCGGTTCCGGCTGAGTGACAGCCGGCTTTTCCGGTACAGCCGCCTCTGTTCTGACCGTCTCTTCATTTTCAAATGTTTCAGCCGAGGGAGCAACTCCCTGTTCTTTATTC